>NZ_JBHZAG010000086.1:0-37818 GCF_042754125.1 Amycolatopsis sp. NPDC059235 | reverse complement strand
GTTTGGGCTGCGGGTGGGGGGGTGTTTGACTGGGGGGCAAAGTTGCCTGCACACCCACCCCCAGACCGCAGGGGAGCTTCGTATCGGGGTGCGGGGGTGGTGTGGGTGCCTCGATTTGAGTGCATCGGTGCGGGTTTAGGGACGTGAGGGGAACCCTGAGGGACTCTGAGTTCCTTAGGGTTCCCCTCACGGAAAGTGCGGCTTACGACTCGCCGGTTGGGTTGGCGGGCTTGGCCAGCGGTCCGGGTGACCAGATTCCGGAATGCGTTACCGACTGCTGGTGTAGCGCCGCCGAAGCCGGAAGCGCGTTCGAGACCTCGGGAGTCACCTCGTACAACGTGCCCCAGTCGCGGTCGACGTCGCCTTCCAGGTACGTCGGCAGTGCCTGCATCTGGGTGGCCACGTTCATCCACACGAACGACCCGCCGCCCGCCGGCGAGGACCAGTACTTGCCGACTGTGCGCAGGTCGTCGCCCGCGCTGATCCGGTACTTCGGCACCTCGGCGATTCCGTTGTGGATCGACGAGGGGCGCAGGCACGGGTGCTGCGCTGCGGCGGCCCACTCCAGGAACACCGGGTCCTGCCCGACGACATCGGTCATCTTCGCGATCTTCGGCGCCCGCGGCGCGCTGAACGCGACCCAGCCGTCGCTGCCGAGCCCGCGGCCCTTCGCCACGATCCGCACCTGGTCCGCGCCCTCGGGCACGCTGACTCGCGCGTCGCGCCAGTTGGTGTCCTTCTTCTTCGCGTCGAGTTGCTCGCGGCCGAGCACCTGGAATCCGGCGGGGGTGTTCTTGCCGAATTCGGCGGTCAGCGAGTTCGGGTCGTCGGCCTTGCCGGCGAGGGCGACCACGATCGGCACCGAGCCGTCGCGCGCCCGCTCCGGGACCGAGTACCACGGGGTGCGCAGGTCGCCCGCGCCGTCGCCGGACTTGTGGTAGCTGCCCCAGATCGGGGCCCCGTCCTTGCCGAACTGGTACGGCGGGTTCCAGCTGTCGGCGTTCTCGGTCGGCAGCCCGCCGTTGGTGACGAAGCCCTTCTGGGTGCTGGCCAGCCAGTCCTTCGGGGTGACGCCGCGGTCGGCGTCGGCGGGCACTGTCCAGCCGGGTGCGGCGTTCTCCGGTTGTTGCGGCGCGGCTTGCAGCAGCCCGGCCTTCGGGTCGCGTTCGACCTTGATGTAGTCGGACAGCCCGCAGCTTTGCCCGGCCAGCTGGCGGATGTTGTCGGCACCCATGTTGTAGGTGTCCCAGCGCTTTTGGATGCCCTTGGCGATACTGCCGATCTCGAACAGCACCAGAATCGCGCACACCGTCGACAGCGGCGCGAGCCCGAGCCGCAGCGCGCGGCCGCGGTTTTCCAGGTCGCCCTTCGCCACCGGTGCGGGCGGGACGAACGGTTCGTGCTCGTTGTGCTTCATGTGCTCGATCGCCGCGATCGCCAGCGCGACCGCCGCCGCCACGAGCGCCATCGTGCTCAGCTTGATGCCGAACACCTGTGGCGGCAGGTCGAACCACGGCACGCCCCAGGCCGACACGTACCACCAGGCGTTCGGCCCGGTGGAGGCCAGCGCGACGATCACCATCAGCCCCGCGAAGAACGCCGCGCGGTTGCGGCGCGACAGCAACACCGTCGTACTCGTCGACAACGCGGTGAGCGCGGCGAGCGGTCCGCCGACCGCGACCAGCATGCCGAAGTGATGCGTGTGCTTGGTCGGAGCCAGTGCCAAGACCACAAAGGACAGTGCGCTGATGCCGAGCAGCCTGCGGCTCGGGCCGAGCGCGGCGCCGCGGATGTTGCCGCGCCGCAGCAGCACGACCGCGCAGGTCGCCAGGCACAGGAAGATCAACAGCACCGGGAACCGGCGCGTCATGGAGCCGTCCGGGCCGTTGCTGAACAGCATCGAGTACCGGTCGAGCTCGTCGTACCAGGAACCGGTCGGTCCGAGCGACGACCGCAGCCGCACCGATTCCAGCGCGCCGCGCAGGGTCTGGTCGCAGAAGATCAGCGCGAGAATCACCAGCCCGGCGGCGGCGATCGGCGCGATCACCGGCACCCAGCCGAACTGGCGGGCATGCCGGAGCACGATCTTCGCCAGCGGCTTCAGCCCGACCACGAACGGCAGCACGGCCATCAGCCCGTGCGGGTTGACCGCGACACACAGCGCCGCGACGGTCAGCCCGATCGCCGCCGGACCCAGCCGCCGGGTCGCGACCGCGCGTTCGACGGTGCAGATCGAGAGCAGCGACAGCAGCGCGACCAGGTTCTCCGGGCGCAGGCCGTTGTCGTAGGGCAGCCAGAAGGCGAGGAAGACCGCGCCCGCCGCCCAGCCGGCCGCGCTGCTGATCCGCACCTGCCTGCCGAGTCGCGGCAGCACGCCGCGGCTGATCAGCATCCAGCAGGCGACACCCATCAACAGCGACGGCAACCGCATCCACGGCGTGAGCGAACTGACCTTGGCCATCGCCGCGTAGACATCGACAAACCACGCCATCGGCGCGTCCGGCGCGGCGAACCATCGGTAGTATTCGCCGATGTAGCCGGCGTCGCCGCGGACGCGCGCCATGGTCGTGAAGTAGCCGTCGTCGGCGGTCATCGCGCCGATCAGCCACCAGACGACGAGCGTGCCGAGCACGGCTATGTCGAGGAATTTCAGCTTCCACCAGCCGCGCGCGGCGAATCGGGGCGCGCGCCGGCCGGTAAGCCGGTCCAGGCGGTACAGCGCGAGCACCGCGCCGATGAAGCAGAGCACCGACAGCACGATGGCGGCGAGCTTGATGCCGGTCGCGGTGCTCGCCCAGCGGTTGTCGACCTGTGCGGAGACCGACAGACCGTGCGTGTCGTCCTGATTCGTGAGGTCCGAGTAGTAGCCGGTGAGCTGCGGCCGGTGGTCGTCGGTGACGTCGGCGATCCGGTTCCCGCCGACGGACGCTGTCGTCCGCTTCGCGTCGGTGTGCACGGTGATCGTGCAGTCGCCGTCGCCGACCGGGGCCGAGCCGAGCTGCTGGCCCTGTGAGGAAAGCGTGAGCTGACCGTTTCCGACCTGCAGCGCCATCCCGGTGACGACGCCGATGCCGGAGTTCGGCGGGTTGGTGCTGAACAGCACGGCGCTGCCGTCGGTGCGCGCGTCGAGCGCCCGCGCCGTCGTGCAGGGGACCTTCGCGTCGAGCGAGATCGGCGCCTGCGCGGTCAGCGGGGCGGTCACCGCTCTGGTGCCCTGGGCGGTCGGCCAGTCCAGGGTCGTTTGCTCGAGCGTGACGGGCAGGAACGGGACCGCGATCGCGAGGATCGCGCCCGCGATTCCGAAAACCGCAGCGAGCAACCGCGCCCGACGACCGGCTTGGCTCTTGCCGATAGCTGTCGGAGACGCCGATTCGGCGGCAACGGATTCGAGGTCGACCACGCCCCGCAGGCTATCCAAGGGGAAACGGGCCTCCCGCTGGGGACTCTCCCGGGGGCGGCCCCACCTGGTCGAGCCGGGATTCCCTCGACAAATAACTACGGTCGGTAAAGGAAGCCCGACCTCGCTTACGGCGAACGGGTGACATCGAGCAGGTCAGGGCCAGGAGCCCGGCGGACCGTTTCACGATCCGGAAACGGTCCGGACTCGGTTGCCGAAAGCGGACTCGGCGAATCGATGAACTCAGCCGGGCGCGAAGGTAAACGGCGGTCCGGAAACTGTCCATCCGTTGTCGATGACCGGTTTTCCGAGCACTTCGGCGCCCACGTGCTGGCTCCGGGTAGCCGGAACACCCAGGGTAGAAGCGGTGCTCGTCCGTGCCGCCGCGATGTCCGCCGCCGACAGTTCGCCGTGGAACCGGTCCGTGCGCTCGGCGGTCGACTGGCTCGTCGCGGCCAGCGCGTGCACCGGGCCGAGGTCGCCGGACACGCTGTGCCGCTCGGCCGACTCCAGCCGCGCCACGTCGAGCTTGCCGGTGAACTGGCCGAGCACGTTTTCGTCCGAGTTCGCGACCACCGAGCCCGCCGGGCCGAGGTCGACGGCGTCGGCGGAGGTGCGTTCGAAGCGAGTGCCGCTCATCAGGTCGCCGGAGAACCGGCCGGCCAGACCAGTCTCGGCGCCGGTCTTGCTGCTGGAGAGCGCGTCGACGCCGTGCGGAAGCTGCACGCCGTGCCGCATGGACTGGTCCAGACCGGCCACGTGCGCACCGTCGAACGGCCGCGTGTGGTGCACGCCGAGGTCGTTGCCGGTGAACGCGCGACCCGGCTCGCCGAGCCGCAGGTCGTGGGTCTGGGACTGGCCGGCGGTGTCCTGGCCGAGCGTCTGGCGCAGGTTCGACGCGGCGGACGCGGGCAGGTCACGCGTCGCGATCGTCTCGTCGCGAGTGAACTGGAGGTCGGAGGAGGAACTGTGTTGGTGCAGGTCGAGCGGCAGTCCCCCGCGCGGGGTGTCCGCCAGCGCCGCGGCCGGGCCGGCGAGCAACAGAGCGAGGGGCGCCGCACCGGCGGCCATCCGGGGCAGATATCCGGGCGTCCGCTTGGTGTGCTTGCCCATGCGCCGGACCATACTGCGCCACCAGGGCGGACGCAGCTGAAAAACGGGTAGCTTCACCCACATGACCACCACTTCTCTGATCACCGGAGCCACCGCGGGCATCGGCGCGGAATTCGCGCGCCGGCTCGCCGCCGAGAAACACGCCCTCGTCCTGGTCGCGAGGGACGAGGAACGGCTGAACGCGCTGGCCGGGCAGCTGCGCGCGCAGCACGGCGTCGAGGTGACCGTGCTGTCCGCCGATCTGTCCGAAGTGGACGGCCGCGCGCAGGTCGCCGAGCTGCTCGAAACCCAGCCGATCGACCTGCTGGTCAACAACGCGGGCTTCGGGCTGAGCGGCGAGTTCTGGGAGATCCCGGCCGAGGACCTGCAGCGCCAGCTCGACGTGAACGTGACCGCCGTGCTGCAGCTGAGCCGGGCGGTGCTGCCGGGCATGGTCGAGCGCGGGCGCGGCGACGTCATCAACGTCTCCAGCGTCGCTGGCTTCTTCTCGGGACGCGGCTCGACCTATACCGCCAGCAAGAACTGGGTCACGTCGTTCACCGAGGGCATCGCGATGTCGCTGCCGAAGGGCGTGCGGATGATGGCGCTGTGCCCCGGCTTCACCTACACCGAGTTCCACGAGCGCGCCGGGCTGCAGCGGGAGGGGCCGAAGGCGCTGTGGCTCGACGTGGCCCAGGTCGTCGACGAAGCCCTCGCCGACCTGCGCCGTGGCAAGGTGATTTCGGTGCCCAGCCTGCAGTACAAAGCCCTGGTCGGGATCGGCGGACTGCTGCCGAGGCCGGTGCTGCGCAAGCTCGCCGGAGGCTTGGGCAACCGCCGCCGCACCTGAGGGGGGTAGGGAAAGCCCTACCCCGTCCCGGCGTGTGCGCCCCAGGGTGTTTTCTCCCGTAAACCCATAGCGTTTTCCCCATGGCGACTGGGGAAGCGGTGCGGCTCGAATCCGTCCGCAAGGAATACGGCCGGGTCACGGCACTGGACGGGGTGAGCCTGTCCTTCCCGCGCGGCGGGTTCACCGCGGTGATGGGCCCGTCGGGCTCGGGCAAGAGCACGTTCCTGCACTGCGCGGCCGGGCTCGACCGGCCGACCAGCGGTTCGGTGCTGCTCGACGACCAGGAGCTGGGCAAGCTCTCCGAGACCCAGCTGACGAAGCTGCGCCGGGACAAGATCGGGTTCGTCTTCCAGGCGTTCAACCTGCTGCCCGCGCTGACCGTCGAGCAGAACGTCGTGCTGCCGCTGCGGCTGGCCGGGCGTCGTCCGGACCGCCGCCGCGTCGCCGAGATGCTCGGGCACGTCGGGCTGAGCGACCGGCGCAAGCACCTGCCGGGCCAGCTGTCCGGCGGTCAGCAGCAGCGGGTGGCGATCGCTCGCGCGCTGGTCAGCCGTCCGGCGGTGCTGTTCGCCGACGAGCCGACCGGCGCGCTCGACACGCGGACGGCCAGCGAAATCCTTGGCCTGCTGTCGGAATCGGTGCGCGGCGGGCTGACCGTCGTGATGGTGACGCACGATCCGGTCGCGGCTTCCTATGCCGACCGCGTTGTGTTTCTCGCTGACGGCCGCGTCGCCGGCGAGCTGCTCCGGCCGACCGCGGCTGCCGTCGCGGAACGCATGACCCACCTCGGCGCCTGGGCCGACCGGATGCCGGTGGGCGGCTTCTGATGTTCAGTCTTGCCTTGCGCACCTTGCGTTTCCGCACCGGCGGGTTCATCGCCGCGTTCGTGGCCGCGTTCCTCGGTGCGGTGATCGTGTCCGCCTGCGCCGGTCTGATGGAGACCGGGATCCGGTCCGCGACTCCGCCGAACCGGCTGGCCTGGGCGTCGGCTGTCGTTGCCGGGCAACAGGAATTCGAGATGCGGAAGAATTCCGAAAAGCCCAAGACGCAGGCGGTCACGCTGTCGGAGCGGGTCCGGCTGGACCGGTCGATGGCGGACACGATCCGCGCGACGCCCGGTGTGTCCACTGTGGTCGGTGAGGTGAATTTCCCGATATCGCTGGGAAAGCAGCCTCTCGTCGCGCACGGCTGGGAATCCGCTCGGCTTCCTGGCCCTGCGCCGCGAGCCGACGAAGTGGTGCTTCCCGCGGCTAGTGGCGTGCCGGTTGGATCCACTGTGGACCTTGCGGTCCAGGGATCGATGCGCCAATACCGCGTCGCTCAGGTCAGTGACCGTCCCGACGCGTTCTTCGCCGACAGTGTGGCCGACCAGCTCTCCGGTCACCCCGGAACGGTCGACTATTTCGGTGTGGTCACTGACAATCCCGCCGCTTTGCAGCTGGGTTCGGGCGTTTCCGTGCTGACTGGGGATGAGCGCGGACTCGCCGAATTCCCGGAGGCGCAAGCGAGCGGCGGCAGGCTGATCCCGTTGTCCGGCGTCGCGGGCGGGCTGTCCCTTTCGGTCGCCGTGTTCGTCATCGCGAGCACGCTGATGCTGTCGGTGCGGCAGCGACAGCGGGAATTGGCTCTGCTGCGTGCGATCGGCACGACGCCGCGACAGTTGCGTCGCATGGTTCTCGGCGAAGCGCTGGTCATCGGCGTGCTCGCGACCGGAGCCGCGGCGGCGCTGGGTCCGGTGTTCGGCGGGTGGCTGTTCGGGCAGTTCACCACGGGCGGGTTCATTTCGCCCGCCGTGCAGTTCCACCAGGGCTGGATCCCGATGATCATCGCGGCGGGCGCGACCCTGCTGGCCGTCGGGATTTCCGCGCTGGTGGCCGGATTCCGGGTCGGCCGCATCCGGCCGACCGAGGCACTCGCCGAGGCGTCCGTGCCGCGCGGCTGGCTGACCCCGCTGCGGCTGATCCTCGCCATCCTGTGCTTCGGCGGCGGGACCGCGCTGGCCATCGTCACGCTCGCGGTGATGACGGGACCCATCGCGGCGAGCACCGCGGGTCCGGCGGTGATGCTGTGGGCGATCGGCGTCGCGATGATCAGCCCGGGCGTCACGAAGCTGACCGCGATCCTGTTGCAGGGTCCGATGCGGCTGTTCAGCGGCGTCACCGGCTGGCTGGCGATCACCAACACGCGCAACGCGGCCACCCGGGTGGCCGGCGCGGTCACGCCGATCATGCTCGCCGTCGGCATCGCGACCGCCAACATCTACCTGCAGACCACGACCACCGCCGCTTCCGCGCAGTCCTTCGCCGAAGACCTCCGCGCCGACGCGGTCGTCGCGGGTCCCACCGGGGTCTCGCCCGAGGCGATCGACCGGATCCGGCACGCGGACGGCGTCGCGGCGGTCTCGACCTACGTCAGCAGCCGCGCGTTCATCACCGCGCCGTTCGACGAAAACCAGACCAAGAAGGGCTACCCGGCGCTCGGCCTCACCGACGCGACGACCAACGCCGCCACGGTCGTGAAGGGCAACCTCGCGGACCTCAAAGGCGACACGATCGCTTTGCCCGACTCCGCCGAGGTGTCCCGTTCGGTCGGCGATTCCGTCACGCTCCGTCTCGGCGACGGGACCGACCGGACCCTTCGCATCGTCGCGATCGTGCAAGAGCGGGCCGGGGCCGAACAGCTCCTGCTGCCCGCCGAACTGCTCGCCGGGCACACCACGTCCGGTCTCGCCAAGCAGGTGCTCGTCCGCGCCGCGCCTGGCGTCGATCAGGCCCGGCTGACCCAGAGCCTGACCGCCGCGACCGCCGGTCTCCCGGTGTCCGTCGGCGACCGGAGCACGCTGGCCGCCGCGAACGCCAAGAACGACGAGACCGGCGCATGGGTGAACTACCTGCTGGTCGGCATGATCGTCGGCTACACGGTGATCTCCGTGGTGAACACCCTGGTCATGGCGACTTCGCGACGGCGGCGGGAGTTCGGCCTGCAGCGGCTCGGCGGTTTCACCCGCGGCCAGGTGCTGCGGATGGCCGCGGGCGAAGGCGGTCTGATCGCCGCGATCGGCATCCTGCTCGGCACCGTGGTGTCGGCGGGCGCGATCGTGCCGTTCTGTCTCGTCGCGACCGGCCGGGTGCTGCCGGACGGGCCGATCTCCATCTACCTGGTGATCGTCGCGACCGCTGTCGCGCTCGCCTTGGTCGCCGCGGTCGTCCCGGCTTGGGTGGCGACCCGGACGCGTCCGGTGACCGCCGTCGCGACCGGGGAGTGACGCGCGGAAGTTGTCGGTGGCGTGTGTAAGACTCTCGGCCGTGGCGTACCCCGGGTTGGATCAAACTGCGAAGCTCGAACTGGCCAGGCTGGTCAGCGAACTGGCCGTCGTGCACGGCAAAGTCACCTTGTCCTCGGGCAAGGAAGCCGACTACTACGTCGACCTCCGGCGGGCGACGCTGCAGCACGCGGCCGCCCCGCTGATCGGCAAGCTCCTGCGGCAGCTCACCGCTGACTGGGACTACGTCGCGACCGGCGGGCTCACGCTCGGCGCGGACCCGGTGGCGCTGGCGATGCTGCACTCGGCGGCGGCCGAGGGCGTGGTGCTCGACGCGTTCGTCGTCCGCAAGGCGATCAAGGAACACGGGATGCAGCGCCGGATCGAGGGCGTGGAGGTGCGCGGGCAGCGGGTGCTGGCCGTTGAGGACACCTCCACCACCGGCGGCAGCGTGCTCACAGCGGTCGAGGCGCTGCGCGAAGGCGGGGCCACCGTGGTCGGCGTCGCGACGGTCGTGGACCGCGACACCGGTGCGCGCGAAGCCATCGAGAAGGCCGGGCTCGAGTACCGGTACCTGCTGAACAAGGACGACCTCGGGCTCAGCTGAGGCTTAACCGAGGCTTCAACCGAGCGGGAGTGAGCACAGTCACCCACAATGCGTGCGTGACGAATGCCCGCCATGCGGTGTCCCCCTGACGGAAGGGGGTGCCGTGACCACGACCAGTGTCCCGCTCGACGACGCCACCCTCGTCGGCCGTGCGCGAGACGGCGACGTGCGCGCGTACGAACAGCTCGTGCTGCGTTATCAGGGCCCGATGTTTCGGCTCGCCCTGAAAATGCTGCACCACCGCGGCGACGCCGAGGACGTAGTGCAGGAAGCGTTCCTCGGCGCGTGGCGGAAGCTGGCGCAGCTGAACGACGACAAGGCGTTCGTCGGCTGGCTGTACCGCGGAACGACCAACCGCTGCCTCAACGTGATCCGGGCGCGCCGCCCGCAGGCCGACGTCGACCTCGACCTGGCCGAATCGCCGCGCCGCGACACTCAGCCCGAGCACGCCGCGCAGGTCAGCGGCCAGCTCGCGGCGCTCGACGACGCGCTTCAGACGCTGACGCCGCAGCAGCGCGCGTGCTGGCTGCTGCGCGAGGTGCACGGCCGGTCGTACGACGAGATCAGCGAGATCGTCGGCGCGAACCCCACCGCGGTCCGGGGCCGGATCGCCCGGGCCCGTGCGCAGCTGGCGGAGGTGATGAAGCCATGGAGGTGAATCAGGACTACGGATTGCCGTGCGGCCGGGAACTGGAGACGGTCTGGGAGAACCTGGACGAGGTCGACGAGCATCAGCTGGACTGCGTCCACTGCCGCACCGCGCGAGAAAGCCTGCTGGCCCTCCGCGCGGCGACCCAGGAGCTGATCGACGAGCCCGACCCGACCCCACCGGACCTGGTAGGACGGATCATGTCGGCTGTCCGCGCCGAAGTGCGTCGCGGCCAGATGCTGGACCTTCCGGCTGCCGAACCGGGCTCCGTCGAAGTGAGTGAGCAAGCCGTCGCGGTCGTGCTCCGCTACGCGGCCGACTCTGCCGGCAACGTCCGCGCCCGCCGGGTGCGCGTGCGGAAGGTCGGTGTCGACTCTTCGGGTGCCGCGCAGGTCGAGGTCGAACTCACCCTCACGACGCGGCTGGGGAACACCAGCGGCGCGGACACGTTGGCCCGCGTACGAGAACTGGTGTCCGCCGCCGCGAGCTCACGAGTGGGTATTTCGTTGGTAAGCCTGGATCTGCTGGTGGAAGACGTGTACGAGGACGGGGAATGACCGCCGAATACGTGATCGCCGCCCCGGTGATCGCGAGTGTCGCCGCCCGGGCGGCCGCCGAAACCGCCGGAGTCGTGCGCCTGGAGCCCGGCCTGCGCGGTTTGGCGACCGCCTGGACCCGCGCCGCCCGGCAACGCTGGAAGGGCCTGGAACCGGCTCCCGCGGACGGCGTCCGGGTCCGCGCCCACGAGGACAGCCTGACCGTCGAGGTCGACGTGGTCATCTCGGGCGCGGACCAAGCCGCCGCCGTGGGCCGCGCCGTGCAGCTGGCGGTGTTCCGGGAAGTCCTGGCGCAGACCGGCCGCTCCGTGGACGCCGTCCGAGTGTCCATTTTGGACATCGAAGTGGGGCGGCAGTGACCGATCCGCGTTCGCTGGCCGGAAGACTCGCCGACGCCCTGTCCGCCATCGACGGCCTTCGCCCCGCGACGAGCGTGGCCGCGGAGATCAGCTGGCTGTCGACCGATCCCGCTGGTGGATCGGTCGATCTGACCTCGGAGTCAGTCGAGATTCGGTTGGTGGCGCTGCGATTGCCGCTGCCGCCCTTGCTGTCGGCCGCCGAGACGCGGGTGCGCGAGTTGCTCGAGGGGACGGAGTGGGCGGACGCGCGTCTTCGCTTGGTGGTGACGGACATCGACGGAGCGGCGTTCGCTGACTGAACGTTCTCCGCTGGTGGCCGGTACCTTGGTTTTCGAGCCAGGGGGGCGCATGATCCGGATCCAGGTGACCAACAAGGACGGCAAGCCGCGCAGCTGGAATGTCGAGCCCTACGGCGACGAAGTCATCCTCGGCATCGATGACGTGCTCTCGATCGAGTTCGCGCACCCCGCCGACGTGACCTTCGACGTGACTCTCTATCCCGACTCCGAAGTCGTCTGGACGATGGCGGGCCCGAACGACGACGCCCTGCTGCCCGACGACCTCAAGCTCAACGCGGTCACCCTCTGGCCAGGCTCCGGCGGCACAGTCTCGCCGAGCTGACTGCGGTCACCTTGTTCGGTTGCGTGTTTCTGGGTTTGTCAACCGCGTTTCCGCCCGCTTTCTCCGCCGATTCGCACTTCCTCTGTGTGCACGGAACGGAGTCATTTCCCCCGCGTTGGGTCGCTCGTGACGGGTGCCGCCGACGGGTCTCCTACCCGGAGTGATCCCTCCGTTACCTGCCGGGTGAACTCGTTGCTCCGGTGGGTCGAACATCACATCGAGTCCCCCGATATCCCGCTCCCGGTGCGGTAAATCGGAGTAAAGTCGCTGGTGGGTGCACTGGAAGGGGGCGAAGGTGGACACGACGGTCGCGCACGTTCTCGCCGACGTAACCGTGGCGGTGCACATCCTCGCTCTGCTCTTCATCGGTTTCGGCGGATTCCTCGCCTGGCGGTGGCCGAAAGTCATTTTCGGGCACATTTTCTTCGCGGTGTGGGGCGTGCTCGTCAATGTCACGCCGATTCCGTGCCCGCTCACCGCGCTGGAGGATTTCTTCCGGCATCAGCAGGGTCTCGGCGATCTGCCCGGCGGATTCAACGCCTACTACCTGTACGGGACGGTCATCCCGCGCTCGCTGCTGCCGGTGGTGGTCGTAGTGGCCTTGGCGGTGCTGGTGATCTCGTACCTCGGGGCCTACCTGCGCTGGCGACACCGCCACGACGACAGTCCGGCGCACGGCGTCAGCCTCGGCTGAGCGAGAATCGTCCTTCGTGACGACGGAACACCCCGAAGCGGGCCCCACCGAGTGGGTGAACCGCGAGGAGGTCGGCGTCGGTCCGTGGCCAGGAACCTGGCCGGACGACCCGCGCTACGACCCTGAACTCCTGACCAACGGCGACCGCCGCAACGTGGTCGACGCCTACCGCTACTGGCGCCGCGAAGCCATCGTGTCCGATGTAGACACCCGACGGCACCCGTTCCACGTCGCGATCGAGAACTTCCAGCACGACCACAACATCGGCACGGTCGTCCGCACCGCGAACGCCTTCGCCGCCGCCGAGGTCCACATCGTCGGCCGCCGCCGCTGGAACCGCCGAGGCGCGATGGTGACGGACCGCTACCAGCACCTCCGCCACCACGAGGACGTCGCGACCTTGCTGGAATTCGCCACCGCCGAGGGCTTGACGGTGGTGGCTGTCGACAACACCCCCGGTGCCGAACCGGTGGAGACTGCCGAACTGCCGCGCAAGTGCCTGCTGCTGTTCGGCCAGGAAGGCCCCGGCCTGTCCGAAGCCGCCCAGTCGGACTCGGCGAAAGTCGTGTCCATCGCCCAGTTCGGCACGACGAGATCAATCAACGCAGGGGTAGCGGCGGGGATCGTGATGCACGCTTGGGTTCGACAGCATGCGGACTTGTCCAAGGCCTGGTGACCCCCGCCGCGCCGCCGACGGGTGTCTCGTGAGTGGCTGCGCCGGTAAGAACCGGTATAGCCACTCACGAGAACCCAGACTTGGCTGTGGCTGCGGAATTGGCCGTAACTCGCGCCAAGCAGTTCGAGCGCGCGCTGGCAGATCGCTCCATTCTTGACCCCCGCCCGGCTAGCGCGGCCGACTGGGGCAGTCGGCCGCTGCGGCCGGTTCGCCGGCCCCCTCGACACAGCACTGGCTGCAGGGCTCTTGAGCGATTGGCGTGGCAAGGTTGCGGGCTCTCGAGCGATCGGCGCGGCAATTGGTTGGCCGACGGCAGTAGCGGCGGTGGCTGCTCGGGAGGCCTGGCGGATCCCCCGAACTGTTCCTCGGTCGGCAAATGCCGTGGGGAGGCAAGTTTTCCGTAGCGCAGGCAGAATCGGCCTATGACCGCCGATCCATCCGAGCCCGGTAAGCCCGCCGATTCCGCTGTGAGCAGCGCTGCGACCGGTCCTGCCGCGGGCGCGGCCGATCCCGCTGGGCGCGCCGGAGCGGTCGACCCTGCCGAGGGCATGACCGGCCCTGCAGTGCCTGCCGCTGCGGTCGATGCCGGCGAGGGCGCGGCCGATTCCGCAGCGCGATCCGCGACGGCCGGGCGATCCGCTGCTGCTGAGCGATCCGCGGCGGCTGACCGGGCCGCAGCGGCTGAGCGGGCCGTATGCGCCCGACACCTCCGTCGGCTGTGGGCGCTGCCCGGCACCGTCCTCGGCCGCAGTGGGTGGCCGCCTACCTTGGGGCAGCGGGTTCACTGGCACTGGAACTACTGGTGGCAGGCCCATCTCCTCGACAGCCTCGTGGACGCCCAACTCCGCGAACCCACCGAAGACCGCGCGCGGCTGATCAATCGGTTCGTCACGACGGTGCACCGGCGCAACTTCGGCTCTTGGGTCAACGACTACTACGACGACATAGCCTGGCTAGGGCTCGCGTTGCAGCGAGTGCGCCAACTCCAATTGTCCACAGTGGACGAAGCGAAGATTAACCAAGCGATCGAGGCCATCGACAAACGGCTGCATGAAGGCTGGACAAACGACCTTGGCGGGGGAATCTGGTGGCGGCGGGGCGACTCCTTCAAGAATACCCCCGCAAACGGCCCGGCTGCCATCTTTCACGCTCGTGTGGGTGATCAAGACCGTGCCCGCGCGATGACGCAATGGCTCACCGGCACCCTCGTCGACCCGGAAACCGGCCTTGTCTGGGACGGGATAAGGGCGGACACCGGCGAAGTTGTCAAGCATATTTTCTCGTACTGCCAAGGGGTTTACCTCGGCGCGTGCCTCGAGCAGGAACAGTGGGAAGATGCGGCCCGCACCATCCGGGCGGTCGAACAACACGGAGCGCCCGGCGGCATCCTCCCCGGTTCGGAAGGCGGCGACGGCGGGCTCTTCTCGGCGATTTTGGCTCGCTACCTAGCACTTGCGGCGAAAACCATCCCCAAGCCGGAAGCGGAGACGGCCAAGAAGCTAGTCCAGAAGTCGGCCGAAGCGTGCTGGAACGGGGCGACGCAAGAGAAAACCGGGCCGCTCTTCAGCGCGGAGTGGGCAAGGCCAGCACCAAAACCGCCAGGAAAAGCAGAGAAAGACTTGTCTGTCCAAATTGGAGGATGGATGTTGCTGGAGGCAGCTGCCACCCTGTAAAGCTCAGCAGCCGCAAGAAGCGCGGTGCAAAAACCGAGGCGCGAGGCGGACTGACTCCGGCCGACGCTCCGGCTCCCGGCAGCGCGCCAGCAGCAACTGCACCGCCCGTCGGCCGATCTCCGAGATCGGTTGCGCCATCGTCGTCACGCCAGGCGAAACCGTCCGCGCCCAGTCCATATCGCCGTAACCGACGACCGCCAGCTCCGACCCGATCCGGATTCCGCGGCGGTGTGCTTCCCACTGCACCCCGATCAGCATCGCCTCGCCAGCGACCACCAAGGCCGTAGGCGAAGGCCAGCCGTCCAGGAGTTTGGCTGCCGCTCGGGCCGCACCGCCGGCCGTCGACTGGCCGGAGGCGACCAGTTCTGGGTGGTAGCGCAATCCGGCACGGCCTAGGCCCAGGCGGTAGCCAAGGGCGCGTTCTTCGCTGACGGTCGTTCCCTCGGTGCCGGTGATCAGCGCGATCCGCCGATGCCGTCGCGCGGCCAGGTGCTCGACCAGCGCGGACATGGCCTGGAAGTTCTCCGACCCGACCTGGTCGACGTCGTTGCGGCCGGCGATCCGGTCCACCAGCACGGTGGGCACGCCGGTGCGCACGAGTCCATTGACCACCGCCTCGTCACCGGGGGCGGGCACCAAGAGCACGCCGTCGACGCGGTCCGCCTGCAGGGCGCGCAGCACTTCGGCTTCCTCGCGCGGGCAGTCGCTGGTGTCGGCCAGCAGCAGGTCGCAACCCGCCCGCGCGGCAGCGCCGCGGATCGCACGCAGCAGCTGGTCGTGGTACGGGCTGGCGTGCCTCCCCAATGCCACCCCGAACCGATGGGTGACCGGCAGGTCCCAGTGGGAGACCTCCGGCGCCAGAACGGTCATTTCTCATGGCCCTCGTCGTAGATACCTACCCAACAGTAGCCACTGTCGGGCCGCCTAAGAGAGGGTCCGAGACGATCGGGTCCCGAGAATCACTGAGGTGAGTGAACGAAGCACGTGCTTGGTTACACCGGGCAGTCAAGACCGGCGGCTACGCGCACCCGCAGGAAGCCCGGTGCCGCAAAGTCGGCGGCAACCGCACAGTCTCGGCGGGGCGTCCGGGATCCGCCAGTCGAGCCAGCAGCAACTGCACCGCGCGGCGGCCGATCTCGTCGATCGGCTGGGCCATGGTCGTCAGCGGCGGGTCCACGAGATCGGCCCATTCGACGTCGTCGTACACCACCACCGGCAGGTCCTGGCCGATCCGCAAACCCCGCCGCCGCGCCTCGTGCAGGACGCCGACCATCATGCTGTCGTTGGCCACCACCAAGGCCGAAGGCGGTTCCGGCAGCGCCAGCAGCGTGCTCAACGCCAGGCCGCCACCGTCGCGAGAGGACTGTCCGCACGCCACCAGGTCCGGCGACCAGCTCAAGCCCGACCGGCCGAGGCCGAGCCGGTAGCCCAGCACGCGTTCGTCGCTCGTCGTGAGGCCGGGCGCGCCGGAGATCATGCCGATCCGGCGATGGCCCAGCGACGCCAGATGCGCGGTCAGCGCCGAGGTCGCCTGAATGTTCTCCGCGCCGACCTGGTCGATGTCGGTCCGGGTGGTGAGCCGGTCCATCAGCACGGTCGGCACGTCCAGCGACACCAGTTCGCCGAGCACCGACCCGTCGCCGGGCGCGGGCGTGATCAGCAGGCCGTCGACCCGCCGCGACCGCAGCGCGCGCACGACGTCCCGCTCGGTGCCCGCGGTGTCGTGCGTGTCCGCCAGCAGCACGGTGTAGCCATTTGCCGACGCCTCCCGCTCGATCGCGTGCATCAGCGCCGCGAAGTACGGGTTCGCGACCAGCGAGATCGCCATCCCGATCGACCGCGTACCCCCGGTGACCAGCGAACGAGCGATCGCGTCGCCGGTGTACCCGGTGGTCTCGATCGCCCGCAGCACCGCGGCTTTCGTCTCCTCGGCCACCGCCCGCGTGCCGTTGACGACGTGCGACACCGTCGTGATCGACACGCCCGCCATTTCGGCGATGTCGCGCTGGGTCGGGCGGGCGGAGCGGGGTCGCGGCATGTCTGTCCTTCACCAAGAGAGCGAAACCAGGAGCGTTGGCAAGCGTTTGCGCAAACGCTTGCGTCATGGCATGAGTCTGTCTACCTTCCCGTCCATCGGCAAGCTCGCACCTCGATTCGGAGGGCATCCCCATGAGACACCGGAGTCTCACCGCACTCGCCTTGGCGGCCGCTGTCGCGGTCTCCACCGCCGGGTGCACCGTCGAACGCCACTGGGGCGGCAGCTCCAAAACCGGCGGCAGCGGCAAGGCCAAGGTCGGCCTCGTCACGAAGACCGACACCAACCCGTACTTCGTCGAACTGCGCAACGCCGCGTCCGCCGCGGCGAAGGCCAACGGCGCCGACTTCAGCGCGCTCGCCGGGCAGTTCGACGGCGACAACGACGGTCAGGTGCGCGCCATCGAGAACCTGATGCAGCAGGGCGTCAACACCATCCTGATCACCCCGAGCTCGTCCACCGGCGTGCTCAAGGCCATCAAGGACGCTCGCGACGCTGGCATCCTGGTGATCGCTCTCGACACCGCCACCGACCCGCCGGACGCGGTCGACGCCACCTTCGCCACCGACAACTTCGCGGCCGGCGAGCAGCAGGGCGCGTACGTCAAGGCGGCGCTGAAGGGCACCGACCCCAAGCTCCTGATGGTCGACGGCACCGCGGGCGCTTCGGTCGACACCCAGCGGCACGGCGGGTTCCTCAAGGGCATCGGGCTCAAGGACGGCGCGCCGGAGATCAAGGGGCACGCCAACGCCAACGGCGACCAGAGCCTCGCCCAGCAGGGCATGGAGAACCTCCTGCAGCGCACCACCGACCTCAACGCGGTGTACACGATGAACGAGCCGATGGGCCGCGGCGCGTACGCGGCGCTGAAGGCGCGGGGCCTCAACGCGCAGCTCACCGTCGGCTCGATCGACGGCGGCTGCGAGGGCGTGCAGAACGTCAAGAACGGCCAGTTCGCCGTCACCGTGATGCAGTTCCCGCGGAAGATGGCCGAACAGGGCGTGCTCGCGGCGGTCGAGTACGCGAAGACCGGGAAGAAGCCGAGCGGGTTCGTGAACACCGGATCGACCGCGATCACCGACCACCCGATGCCCGGCGTGCCGAGCAAGGACACCGCCTGGGGTCTGCAGAACTGCTGGGGAGGCGGGAAATGACGACCGCGACGGCAAAACCGGTCAACAACCGCGAGCGCGAAACGCTCGGCGAGTTCTTCCTGCGCGCCCCGGCGGTCGGCCCGGCGCTGGCACTGGTCGTGGCGATCGTGGTGTTTTCCTTTGCCACGGACACCTTTTTCGACCTGGACAATCTGTCCACAGTGGTCCAGCAGTCGCTGGTGGTCGGCACGCTCGCGCTCGGCCAGACGCTGATCATCCTGATCGCGGGCATCGACCTCTCCAACGCGTCGTCGATGGTCGTGGCGACGCTGGTGATGGCGAAACTGGCCGCGGTCACAAACGTTTTCTTCGCACTGCTGGCCGGAGTCGCGCTGACCGTCGTCGTCGGCCTGTTCATCGGCACCCTGGCGACGCGGATCAAGCTGCCTGCCTTCATCATCACGCTCGGCACGTTCACCGGCCTGACCGCGGTGGCGAAGCTGATCGCGGGCGGCCAGGCGGTTCCGGTGTCCGACGGCCTGCTTACCTGGCTCGGCACGAAGCGGTACCTCTTCGGCGGCATCCCGATCACCTACGGCATGACGCTCGCGCTGCTCATGTTCCTCGCCGTTTGGTACGCGCTCACGAAAACCGCGTGGGGCAAGCACGTTTACGCCGTCGGCAACGCGCCGGAATCCGCGCGGCTGTCCGGGATCAAGGTCAACCGCACCGTGCTGTCGGTCTACCTGGTCGCCGGTTTGTGCTTCGGCATCGCCGCGTGGCAGGCGCTCGGCCGCACGCCGAACGCCGACCCGAACCAGTTCCAGCTCGGCAACCTCGACTCGATCACCGCCGTGGTGCTGGGCGGCACGAGTCTGTTCGGCGGCCGCGGTTCGGTGCTGGGCACGCTGTTCGGCGCGCTGGTCGTCGCGGTGCTGCGCTCGGGCCTGACGCAGATGGGCGTGGACGGCAACTACCAGGACCTGGCGACCGGCGCGTTGCTGATCGCCGCGGTGGTCGTGGACCGGATCGCACGGAGGCAGCAGCAGTCATGACTACCACGCAGCAGCAGCCGACTCTTTCCGCGCGCGGCCTGGTGAAGCGCTACGGCCGGGTCACCGCCATCGACGGTGCCGATTTCGACCTCTACCCGGGCGAAGTGCTCGCCGTGGTCGGCGACAACGGGGCCGGAAAGTCCAGTCTCATCAAGGCATTGTCCGGTGCGGTGGTGCCGGACGCCGGAGAGATCAAAGTGGACGGCAAGACGGTCCACTTCAAGTCCCCGTTGGACGCACGGCACTACGGAATCGAGACGGTGTACCAGGATCTGGCGGTCGCGCCGGCGCTGGACATCGCGTCGAACATGTTCCTCGGCCGGGAAAAGCGGCTGAAGGGACCGTTCGGGATCGGGTTGCGCAAGCTCGACAGCGCGACCATGCGCACCGAAGCGCAGCGGATCCTCGACGACCTCGGCATCAAGGTCAAATCCATTACCCAGCTGGTGGAAACATTGTCCGGCGGGCAGCGGCAAGGCGTCGCGGTGGCGCGGGCGGCGGCGTTCGGCACCAAAGCGGTGATCATGGACGAGCCGACGGCCGCGCTGGGCGTCGCGGAATCCGCGAAGGTGCTGGAGCTGATCGGCCGGATCCGCGATCGCGGCCTGCCGGTGGTGCTGATCAGCCACAACATGCCGCACGTCTTCGAGATCGCCGACCGCATCCACGTGCACCGGCTCGGCAAGCGCGTCGCCGTGGTGACGCCGAAGTCGCACAGCATGAACCAGGTCGTCGGCCTGCTCACCGGTGCGCTGAAACTCGACGACAACGGCGAAGTCGTCGAGGTCGCGTCCACCACGCACGCCGGGTTGACCTGACGTGCGAGTGCTGCTGGCGGGATTGTGCACCGTCGATGTCGTACAACGGGTCGCGGAATTTCCGGAGCCGAGCGAGAAAGTGCAGTCGCTGCAGGTGGATGTCGCGGCCGGCGGGCCGGCGACGAACGCCGCGGTGACCGTCGCGGCGCTCGGTGGCGAAGCGACTCTCGTGACGGCTCTCGGTGCGCACCCGCTGGCCGCACTCGCGCGGGCTGACCTCGAAGCTTGCGGCGTCGACCTGGTCGATCTCGCTCCAGAACGCACGCAAGCACCGCCGGTCAGCGCGGTCGTGGTGCGAGACGGCGACGGCGAACGCACCGTCGTCTCCCGCAACGCCGCCGCCGACGAGCCGCTGAAACTGCCTGACCTCGCACCGATTTTCGACGGCGTGGCAGCCGTCCTCGTCGACGGCCACCACCCCGAGCTAGCGCTTGCTGTCGCCGAGGAGGCCCGCGCCCGCGAGATACCGGTAATCCTCGACGCGGGCAGCTGGAAACCGGTACTGGACCAGTTGCTGCCACTGGTCCGCGTGGCAGCCTGTTCAGCGCGGTTCCGTGCTCCCGCACCGAGTTTGGCCGAACGCGGAGTGTCAGTGACGATCACGACGGCAGGCCCGGAGCCGGTCGCCTGGAGCACTACGGAAGACTCTGGGCAGGTCCCCGTGCCGCTCGTCGAAGCGCGCGACACCCTGGGGGCCGGAGACGTGTGGCACGGCGCGCTCGCGTACGCCGTGGCGAACCGGGACAGCGCTGTCCCCGACTGGATCGGATACGCGAACGCGGTGGCCGCGGAACGCGTCCGGCACGTGGGTCCGCGCTCGTGGACCGGGCCGGTCGGAGAACTGGCGAAGAGCAGAGAAGAGGGAGTGCGATGACGGCGTTCGAGGACCTCCTGGCGCGGGCCGAAAAGCTGGCCAAACCGCGGGAGCGGCACGTGCTCGGCATCATCGGCGCGCCCGCCTCCGGCAAGACCACGCTGGCCTGGGCGATCGCCAACGCGCTCGGTTCGCGCGCCGCGGTCGTCGGGATGGACGGCTTCCACCTGGCCCAGGTCGAACTGCAGCGGCTCGGCCGCACCGACCGCAAGGGCGCGCCGGACACCTTCGACGCGGCCGGCTACGTGCACCTGATCCGCCGGCTCGCCGAGGGCCGCGAGACGGTCTACGCGCCGGAGTTCCGCCGCGAGATCGAGGAGCCGATCGCCGGCGCGGTCCCGGTCGCGCCCGAGGTGCAGCTGGTCATCACCGAGGGCAACTACCTGCTGCTTCCGGACGACCCGTGGAGCGGCGTGCGGCAGTACCTCACCGAGGCGTGGTTCCTCGCGCCGGACGAGCCGGAGCGGATCGAGCGGCTGGTGTCCCGGCACCGGCGCTATGGCCGTTCGCTGGTCGAGGCCCGGCAGCGCGCGCTCGGCTCCGACCAGCGCAACGCGGACCTGATCGCGAACACCCGCGACCGCGCCGACCTGGTGCTCGAGAACCTGCCGCTGACGAACTTCGCCCTCTGAGCGGGCTCTGCGCAGGTGATGTTCGACGACCCGGCGACGACGGATCCCTATGCCGGCGCGGTCACCTGGGACCGGGCCGGCGACGCCCGGATCGCCGTGCTGTACCCGCCGTACGTCCCGCTCGTGCGCACGCACCTGAACGGACTGCGGGCGCTGGTCGAGCGGCAGCTGACCGAACCGACGGTGCCTGCCGCGGATCCGAGGCTGGCGCTGCTGGTGGAGCGGATGCGCGAGACCAGCGCCGAGCCGCAGCTTGAGCCGGAGGTGCTCGCCGACGTCCGGACGCGGCTGGACTGGGCGTTGTCGGTGCTGCCGGAACACGGCGGGGTCCTCGAACTGCACACGCCGATGCACCAATGGTGGTGGGGACGCGCGCTGCTCGACGTGTGCACGGCGATCACCGCGCTGCTGGGAGCGTGGTTGCGCGGCGAGGCGGTCGACGGGCAGCACTGTCCGGACGACGCGACGTGGTGGATGTGGATGGCGCAGATGCGCTGGCTCGACGCCCAGTTCGTCGAGCCGCTCAAGCCAAGCTGACGAGGGAGTGACCTGTGGGGGTTTTGGTCGTCACCGGCGGCAGCCGGGGCATCGGAGCGGCGATCTGCGGCCTGGCCGCCACCCGCGGCTACGACGTGGTGGTCAACTACTCCGGCGACCCGGCTCCGGCCGAGGAGGTCGCCGAGCGGGTGCGTTCCCACGGTGCGCAAGCGCTTGCGTACCGCGCCGATGTGTCCGATGAACAGCAGGTCAGCGAGCTTTTTTCGGCGGCGGCCGAGTTGGGGCCGATCGTCGGGCTGGTGAACAACGCGGGCATCACCGGCAACACCCCGGGCAGGCTCGACGAGCAAAGTGTCGAGACTGTGCGCCGGGTGCTCGACATCAACGTCACCGGCGTTTTCCTGTGCTGCCGGGAGGCGGTGCGGCGGTTGTCGACGCGCTACGGCGGGTCTGGCGGCGGGATCGTGAACATCTCGTCCACGGCGTCGCGGACCGGGTCATCGGGCGAATGGGTGCACTACGCGGCGTCCAAGGCCGCGGTCAACACGCTCAGCTTCGGCCTCGCGCAGGAAGTCGCCGACGAGGGGATCCGGGTCAACGTCGTGTCGCCCGGCCTGGTCGAGACCGGATTGCACGCCGCCGCGGGAATGCCCGACCGGCCCGAGCGGTTCAGCGCCCTGATCCCGCTCCGGCGCGTGGGCCAGCCGGAAGAGATCGCCGCAGCCGTGCTGTGGCTGTTGTCCCCGGAGGCGTCCTTCACCGTGGGCGCGGTGCTCGAGGTCGGCGGCGGCCGCTGATCGATCTCGGACTGTGAGACGCCCGGAGACGGGCAGATCACGATTGACCCCGGAACTCGGTCAACTCGCCCGTAGCGGTTGTGCCGGTGTGCGAGTCTGGAACGAGGGGTTGAAAGGACGGCCGCGAAAGTCATGCCCAAGCTCACGTCTGTGCACCATCTGGCGCTCACCGTGACCGATGTGGACCGAAGTGTTCCCTGGTACGTCCGGGTGCTCGACCTCGAGGAAAGCCATCGGCGCGAAGACCCGGAAACCGGGGTGCGCAAAGTAGTTCTGCGTTCGGCGGGAGACGGTTTCTCCGTGGTGCTGGTCCAGCATCCGATCGCGGTGAGACCCGCGTTCGACGAAAGACGCACTGGTCTGGACCATGTCGCGTTCTCGGTTTCGTCGCGCGCCGAGGTCGCGGAATGGGAGGACCGCCTGCGGGAGTACGGCGTTTCCTACTTGCCCGCGACGGAATCGCAGACCTTCGAGGATTCGGCGGTGATCGTGTTCCGCGATCCGGACGGCATCCAGCTGGAAGTCTGGTCCGACCCGGCGTGAGAACTCAGGCGTGCGCGTCGTCGGGTTCGTCGACCGGACGCCGCATTTCCTGGCGGTAGCGCAGCACGCCGTACGCGGTGCCGAACACGAAGAACGCGATGCTCACCCACAGCGCCGCGGTCTTGACCCACGGGATCGCGTCCAGCAGGCCCGCGCCGTAGTAGCCGAGCAGCACCAGCGTCGGCACCCACAGCAGCCCGCCGACGGTGGTGGCGAGCAGGAACCGGCGCGAATCCATCCGCGCGGCTCCGGCGATGAGCGGGGCCAGCGTGCGGATCCACGGGATCCACCTGGCCGCGACGATCGCGAAGAAGCCCTTGCGGTCCAGGAACTCCTGCGCGCGTTCGAGGTTGCGCCGGTTGAGCATCCGCCCGCCGCGCCGGGCGATCAGCGTGGTGCCCGCGCCGCGGCCGATGTAATAGCCGATCTGGTTGCCGAACACGGCGGTGAGCAGCGCGGCCCCGGACAGCAGCCACGCGTTGAGGTCCGATCCGTGCTGCGCGAGCACCACGCCCGCGCCGAACAGCAGCGAATCGCCGGGCAGGAAGAGCCCGATGATGAGCGCGCATTCGATGAGCACGAACGACAGCACGATGACCCAGACGAGCACCGGGCCGGCGGTGTCCAGCCAGCTCAGGCCGATTCCCGCGGCGTGCGCGGGCTGGGCGGCGTCGAGGTTCACGCGAAGAGCCTACGTGGCTGGGACCGGCTGCAGCACGCAACCATCGAATCCTCCGCATTCGGTGACTTTGGGTATTCCTGGGATAACCAGACTGTTCACCCTTTTCGCCCAGGACAACGAACAGGCCGCCCGGAACAGTTCCCGGGCGGCCTGTCGCGGTTTTCTCTAGAACTGCGGCAGGGACTCGCCCTGCACCGCCTCGATGTCCAGCTCCACCTTGACGGTCGTGCCGATCGCGGCCACGCCCGCCCGCACCATCGCGCTGTAGTTGATCGCGAAATCGTTGCGGTGCAATTGCGTTTCGGCGTGGAACGCGGCGCGCACGCCGCCCCACGGGTCCGGGCCGTGCCCGGTGTAGCGCAGGTCGAGCGTGACGTCGCGGCGTTCGCCGTGCAGCGTCAGCACGCCGCGCAGCGCCCAGTTGTCCGTGCCGAGCTGGGAAAGCCCGGCGCTTTCGAACGTGATGAGCGGATACGCGTCGACGTCAAGGAATTCAGCCGAACGCAGGTGGTCGTCCCGCATCTTGATGCCGCTTTCGATGCTGCCCGCCTTGATCTCGGCGTGCACCGTCGACCGCTCCACCGGGCGGGCGACGTCGATCCGCCCGGCCACGTCCGGGAACCGCACCTTGATGCTCGCGATGCCCATGTGCCGCGCGGTGGCGACCACCGACGAGTGCATCGGGTCGATCGTCCACGGACCCTCCGGCGGCAGCTCGACCGCGCCGGAAACCGGCACGAGCGCGATGTCGCCGAGCAGCCCGGCCCCGTCGGAGCCGATCTGCACGGTGCGGGCCAGCGGCGTGTACCCCGGCGCGGTGATCACGGCGGTGTAGACGCCCGGGGGCAGCGGGTCAGTGACCACTGCCCCCTTCGCGTCCGTGACCTGCCGCGCGACCTGGCGTCCGTTGAGGTCGGTGACCGTGAGCACCGCGTTCTCGACCGGCCAGCCGCCGTTCGAGCGCAGCTGTGCGCGCAGGCCCCCGCTCATGACCGGTCGACCAGCTCGTCGAGCGCCTGGTCGTAGCTCAGCCGCACGTCGTGCTGGGCCTCGCCGTCGTTCAGCGTCACCTGGCTGGTGGCGGGCGGGTAACCGCTCGCCACGACCGTGTACGAGCCGATCGGCAGGTCGCTGACCACGTACCGGCCCTCGCTGTCGGTGCGGGCCACCGCCGCGACGTTGCCGTTCGCGTCGAGCACGGTGATCCGCGCGTCCGGCACGATCCGGTCGCCCTCGGTGCGCGCGACGCCCTGGAGCAGCACCGCGCCGGCGAGTTCGACGTCGTGGCGCAGCACACCGCTGTCCGGCACTGTCAGCGTGACCGCGACCGGGCGGTAGTGCGGGCCGCTCGCGACCAGCGTGTACTGCCCGGCGCCGACGCCGCTGAAGGTGTAGACGCCGTCCTCGGTCGTGATGAACGCGCCGTTGACCTCGCCGCGCGAGTCGGTCAGCGTGACCGTCGCGTTGGCCAGCGGGGTCGCGGTGCCGATCGAACGGACCACGCCGGTCAGCTCGCCGGACCCGGTGAGCGTGACGTCGAGGTTCGCCGGGTGCCCGCCGACCACCACGCTGGAGGCCTGCGGCTGGTGCCCGGGAGCGGACACGATCAGCACGTACGTTCCCGGACCCTGGGTCGGGATCGAGTAGCTGCCGTCGCCGTTGCCGGTCGCCCGCGCCACCTGACGGCCCTGCTGGTCGATCAGGGTCAGCGCGGCCGCGCTCACGTGGCTGCCGTCCTGGCGGCGCACGTGGCCGGTGACCGGGACGCCGCCCGAACCGGTTGCCGTGCCGAATTCGGCGTCGGCCAGCGAGTTGGTGATCGGCATCGGCCGGGCGTCGGCCACCGCCTGCGCGTCGCCGTGGCCGTTCGTCAGTGCGTGCTTGCCGCCCGCTCCGACGAGCACCGGCTCCTGCTTCGGGGCCTCCTCGAACAGCGAACCCGTCTTCAGCTCAGCGGTGTCGTCCTGCGCGGCCGGGACCGGCTCGTCCAGGTCTTCCAGCAGCGCCTCGCCGCCTTCGACCGCGGCCGCGGCCGGGTTCATGCCCGCCAGCGGGATCTCCTTCATGAACAGCAGCACCAGCGTGGCCAGCAGCGCGACGCCGCCGGCGACCCAGAACACCGTGGTGATGGACTCGGTGAAGCCGATCAGGATCGGCGTGCGCACCGCTTCCGGCAGCGTCTGGATGACGCTCGTGTTGCTCGACAGGTCGCCGAGGTTGGCGCCCCCGCCCGGAGGCAGGTGGCCGCCGAAGGCCTTGGTGATGTTGCCCGGCAGCACGTTGAACAGAATCGTCAGGAACACCGCGACACCGGCGGTACCGCCGATCTGGCGGAAGAACGTGGCCGACGCGGTCGACACGCCCATGTCCTTGCGCGGGCCCGCGTTCTGCACCGCGATGATCAGCGTCTGCATGCACTGGCCGAGGCCGAGGCCGATGATCAGCGCGGCCACCAGCGGGTGCCAGATCGGAGTGTCGTACTTGACCAGCGCGAAGAAGAACGCGCCCGCCGCGATCAGGATCGTGCCGACGACCGGGAAGATCTTGTAGCGCCCGGTCTTCGAGGTGATCCGGCCGGAGATGATCGAGGCGGACATGATGCCGACCATCAGCGGCAGCATCAGCAGACCCGATTCGGTCGGCGAGTAACCCTGCACGACCTGCAGGTACTGCGGGATCATCGTGATCGCGCCGAACATCGCCACACCGACGATCACGCCGCCGATGATGGCGACGGTGAAGGTCGAGTTCTTGAACAGCCGCAACGGAATCAGCGCGGCGTCCTTCATCAGCTTCTCGACGACGATGAACAACACGACGCCGACGCCGCCGATGATGTACATCCAGATCGACTTCTGGTCGCCCCAGCCCCACTTCTGGCCTTGTTCGGCGACGATCAGGAACGGCACCACGGCGATGACCATGGTGAGCGCGCCCCACCAGTCGATCTTGTGGTCGTGGCGGTTGTGCGGAACGTTCAGCACCTTCGCGACGACGAACAGCGCGACGATGCCGATCGGCACGTTGATCAGGAAGACCCAGCGCCAGCCGTGCAGGCCGCCGAGGGTGTCGAAGCCGGCGAAGAAGCCGCCGAGCACCGGGCCGAGCACCGTCGAGATGCCGAACACGGCGAGGAAGTAGCCCTGGTAGCGCGGGCGTTCCCGCGGCGGGACCACGTCGCCGATGATCGTCATGGCCAACGACATCAGACCGCCGGCGCCGAGACCCTGCACCGCGCGGAACGCGGCCAGTTCGTACATCGTCGTCGAAGCCGACGCCGCCGCCGAACCGACGACGAAGATCGCGATCGCGGCGAGGTAGAACGGCTTGCGGCCGTAGATGTCGGAAAGCTTGCCGTAGATCGGCGTGGCGATCGTCGACGTGATCAGGTACGCCGTGGTCGCCCATGCCTGCAGGTCGAAGCCGTGCAGGTCGTTGGCGATCCGGACGATCGAGGTGCCCACGATCGTCTGGTCGAGCGCGGCGAGGAACATGCCGCACATCAGGCCGCTGATGATCGTGACGATTTGGCGGTGAGTCAGCCGCGGACCGCTCTCGCTGTCGTCAGCGGGCGCTCCCCCTCGCGACTGAGGTTGTTTTTCAACGGTGGACGTCATGCGTTCGAGGCCCCCTTGGCCTGTCCCGCCGCCGTGATTTCGGACAGCGACGGATTGTTCTTTTCGATACCTGTGTTGAGCCGCGCGAGAAGCTCGTTGAGCGTCTCGCGCTCCTCCTGGCTCCAGTCGCCGAGTACTTCGGCCAGCCACCGGGCGCGGTGCTTGCGGTTTTCGTCGAAGACGCGAAGGCCTTCGGCGGTCGGGGCGAGCAAGCAGGCGCGGCCGTCCTCGGGGTCGGCCTGCCGTTCGACGAGCCCGTGCTGCACGAGCGAGCTGGACTGCCTGCTGATCGTGGAGATCTCCGAGTGCAGGAACTCGGCCAGCTTGCTGGTGCGTTGCGGGCCTTCGTGGACGAGGCAGAAGAGGATCGCGTACGCGGCCCTTTCGATCCCGTCCGGACCGTGCTTGGCGACCTGGGACTTCGCCTTGGTGATCAAGCGCATGAACCGGACCAGCTCGTGTCCGAGCTGGTCGGCAAGGTCGAGGTCGGCCTCGGGCCTGACGGCGGAGTTCTGAGGTGCCATGTGGGTCTTCCTTGGGGTGGAGCAAACCATTGGTTGGCGACTGCAACTAGTTGCCTTAAGCAAGAGTGTGCCCGTACGGCGTATTTCGCAAGCGGCCGACCCCTGGTTGTGTCACAGGACACTTTAGTTGCCGCATGCAAGCAGATTTCAACCGGAGAGGTAACGTCCGTTTTCTCCCGGTATGCGGACGCCGCTGGTCACCCGTGGTTTCGGGGCGGGAACAGATCCTTCTCGCCGGGCCTTGTAGGGGTATGACTGACGACACAGCGCTCTACGACCTCATCGCGGCGGGCAAGCAGGGGGTCCTGGCGACCCTGAAGCGAGACGGCCGTCCCCAGCTGTCGACGGTGACGCATTACTTCGACCGCGACGCCCGCCAGCTGCAGGTGTCGATCACGGACACGCGCGCGAAGACGAAGAACATGCGGCGGGATCCGCGGGTGAGTTACCACGTGGCGTCGTCGAATGGCTGGTCGTACGCCGTGGCGGAGGGGCGGGCGGTGCTGTCGCCGGTCGCGGCGGCTCCGGATGACGAGGCGGTGGAGGCGTTGATCGCGCTGTATCGCAAGGTCGCGGGCGAGCATCCGGACTGGGCGGAGTACCGGGCGGCGATGGTGGCGGATCAGCGGCTGGTGCTGACTGTGGAGATCGAGCGGGTTTACGGGTTGGCTCGCTGAGGTTTTCGGCTGGGTGCGCTTGCGCGCCTTCGGGTCGTGAGGGGAATCCTGAGGGAATCAGAGTCCCTCAGGGTTCCCCTCACGGAGGTGAAGTCGGGTGCGGCTAGGTGCCCGGCCGTGGTGTTTTTCGGAGCTGACCCGGCACAGCAGCCGGGTACGAAGGCCGTCGACCTGCCCACCGTCGAAGCCCTGCGCGAGACCGCAGCCGGGTTCGGTCGCGCTGCTTCTCGCCGCGCGTGGAGACTCAGCTTTTCCGGTGCCCTGCCGCGACTGTCGCCTTGGCAGGGGCTCCGGCCTGGATCCGGTCGGCGATTTCGTCGATCTGCGCCAACAGGCCTTCCGTCGCCTCTTCGCCCAGCGCCGCGCGCATGTAGAGGCCTTCGCCGACCAGCATCACCAGCTCCGCCGTCAGCCGGTCCTCGACGTGCTCCAGCATCAGCTCGCGGGTGCGCTCGGTGCAGCGCCGCGACACCTCCGCCGCGGTCGGGTCGTTGAGCACCAGCCGGATCGCGGCCATCGTCGTGCGGTGCAGCGCGAGGTCGCTCGTGACGTCGGTGATCGCCGAGCGCAGGTAGTAGCGGACCACGCCCTCCGGTGCGGTGCGCGCGCGTTCGAGGTCGTCGTCGGTCAGCCGCTCCAGGCGTTCGAGCAGGCCGTCGCGCAGGGCGTCCTTCGAGCCGAAGTGGTAGAGCAGGCCGCCCTTGGACACCCCGGCGTGCGCCGCGACGGCGTCGAGCGTGATCTCGGCCGGGCCGCGGTCGGCGAGGATGACCTCGTACGAACCGAGGATGCGTTCACGTGCTGAGGGTTTAGCCATCGCCTTGACTATACCGTCCAGACGGTTTACCTTCTACCTCAGGAACGAAACTGTACCGTCTGGACGGTATAAGAAAGGAAGAGTGCGCCATGGTGCGGCGCGGAGGCCAGTGGTGGGCTTTGGCAGTGCTGGTGCTGCCGGTCCTCTTGATCAGCGTGGATACGACAGTCCTGGGCTTTGCCCTGCCCTATCTCAGCGAGGATCTCGCGCCCACGGGCGCGGAACAGCTGTGGATCGTCGACGTCTACTCGTTCGTCCTGGCCGGATTGCTGGTCTTCATGGGGACGCTGGGCGACCGGATCGGCAGGCGGCGGCTGCTGCTCATCGGCGGTGCGGCGTTCGGCGCGGCCTCGGTGCTGGCGGCGTTCGCCACGTCGCCGCTGATGCTGATCGTCGCGCGGGCGCTGCTGGGCGTCGGCGGCGCGACGCTGATGCCGTCCACGCTGTCGCTGATCCGCAGCATCTTCACCGAAGATCGCACGCGGCGTACCGCGGTCGCGATCTGGAGTGCGGCGTTCTCCGGCGGGATGGCGGTCGGCCCGGTCGTCGGCGGCTGGCTGCTCGAGCACTTCTGGTGGGGTTCGGTCTTCCTGATCAACGTCCCGGTGATGGTGCTGCTGCTCGTCGCGGGCCCGTTGCTGCTGCCGGAATTCCGCGATCCGAATCCGGGCCGGTTCGACCCGTGGTCGGCGCTGCTGTCGCTGGGCACGATGCTGCCGGTCGTCTACGGCGTGAAGATCGCCGCGACGGAGGGCCTCACCTGGCCGGCCGGTTTCGCGATGATCGCCGGGCTCGCGCTGGGCACCGCGTTCGTGCGCCGGCAGCGGCGGCTCGACCAGCCGATGCTGGACCTCGGCCTGTTCGCCAACCGCAAGTTCGCCGGTTCGGTGATCACGAACCTGCTGGGCGTGTTCGCCCTGGTCGGGCTGCTGTTCCTGCTGCCGCAGTACCTGCAGCTGGTGCTCGGCCTGACCCCGCTGGTCGCGGCCTTGTGGATGCTGCCCGCGACGGTCGCCGGTGTCGTCGGCGCCCTGGCGGCAGCCTGGCTCGCCCGCCGAGTCCGGGTGCCGGTCCTGGTCAGCCTGGGCCTGCTGCTGGGCGCGGCCGGCTTCCTGGTCCTGACGACGATCGGCGCCGAAGCCGGATTGGCCGCGGTCGTGGTGGCGTTCGTCCTGGTCGGCGGCGGGGTGGCGCTGTCGGAAACCCTGACGAACGACCTCGTGATCTCCGCCGCCCCGGTCAACCGCGCCGGTGCCGCGTCGGCGATCTCGGAAACGGGCTACGAATTGGGCGGCGCACTGGGCACCGCCCTGCTGGGCAGCCTCGCCACGGCGGTCTACCAGTCAGGCCTGCCCGCCACCACGCCCGCCGCGGCCCACGACACCTTGGGCGGCGCGGTAGCCACCGCGCATGGCCTGCCCGCCGCCGAAGGTGCGGAGTTGCTGAGCACCGCCCGCGAGTCCTTCGTGACGGCGCTGCACACGAGCGCGTGGGTGGGCGCCGCGATCCTCGTGTACACGGCACTGCAGGCGTACTTCCTGTTGGGACGCCGTCGAAACCGCCCGCAGGCAGCTCAACCGGAGGAGCCCGCGATGTCGTCGTGACTCAGGCCCGTCGGGCAGGCGAACGAGAACCGCCTGCCCGACGGCCGGCGCAGGTTCGGCTGGCCAGCGTGCCGGTGGAGTGGGGTATTTCGGTTGCTGGACAAGGGGGAATGCTTCGGAGCGGCTTCCCTTGACGCCGGGCTGGCGCGGGCTTAGCGCCGTCCGATCCGGCTATCTGCTGGGTGCCCGCCGAAACCGGTCTGTTGGGTGCCGCCGAGACCGGCTGCGGGCCGCGCGGCGCGGGTTCTACTGGCCTGGGTGCCTGGGTGCCTGGGTGCCAGGGTGCCAGGGTGCCAGGGTGCCAGCGGAGGATTCTACTTGCTGGGCAAGAAAAATTCCTCAGAGCGGCCTCCGCTGACACTCGGCGAACGCGGACCCGCCGCCATCCGGTCCACGGAGGCGCGGGAGCGGTTGCTCGCGCGGCATTCGTGGATTCGGTGAACCTGCTCCGGCGCGGCCAGCCCGTCCGGCCACCCGAAGCAATCCCCCCTGAGTCTGGAGAACTGCGGTTTCGGTTGGCGGGCCTGGAAAACGCTTCCGGGCGGGCAGCAATCCGTCGATGCTTGACGAGTGCGGGTGCCGTCCTGCTCGAGATGCGGGAACGGGCGCTGAGGCGAGCGGAAACCTTTGGCGCTGCTCGGATCCCGCTTGTGCAGCTCAGTGAAGCGCTTGCCGCTCGAAGTTCTTCGGGCACAGTCGCGAGGTGCTCCGCCGGATCGGTAGTTGCTTTCCGGCCACACGGAATGACTCCGCTCGACGGCGAGCGCTCCCGGTTCAGCGGCGGTCGCTGGTCCGGGCGCGGATCTCGCCCGGACTAAGACCTGGTCTCAAACTTAAGGGTGTGTCACTGCGTAGCCTGCCGGTCCTGGTCGTCGATCGTGGGCAGTCGTGGTGAAGACGACGCAGCAGCGACGGGTCGAAGACCGGCTCTGGGAGCTGATCAACCCCTGATCCCGTCCCGACCAGCGGCGCGCGGTCCGGGTGGGCGGCCCCGGATCGATGACCGTGCCGCGCTAGAGGGGATCTTGTTCGTGCTCGACACCGGCTGCCGCTGGCGAGACCTACCCGAGCAGCTCGGATGCGGTTCCGGGCACACCGCGTGGCGGCGGTTACGTGAGTGGCAGGATGCCGGCGTGTGGGACCGGCTGCACCAGCTCGTGCTCGACGAGCTGTCCAACATCGACGAGCTCGACTGGACCAGAAGGCTGCATCGACGCGGTGTCGGTGCGGTCGAAAAAGGGGGGCGAGCTGACCGGCCGCAGCCCCACTGACCGGGGGTAAAGCTGGCTCCAAGTACCACGTTCTGTGCGACGCGAACGGGCTACCGCCGCACATCATGTTGTCGGCGGCAAACACCCACGACAGCATGCTGTTCGAGCCGCTGCTGGACACGAACCCGACCGTGCGCGGCCACCACGGCCGGGCGGGCCGGCCACGATGCCGACCGGACAAGCTGCACGCCGACAAGGGCTACGACTACCGCCGCTACCTGACCCGCCGCGGTATCAAGGTCCGTATCGCCCGGCGCGGAATTGAGGGCAAGTCCCGCCTCGGCCGGGACCGCTGGGTTGTCGAACGCACCATCTCCTGGCTGCTGCGGTTCAAACGCCTCGGGCTGCGCTACGACCGGACCGAACGCACCACGCTGGCGCTACTCACGCTGGCCCGCACCGTGATCAACGTCCGCCGGCTCATCAAGATCGAGCTCTGCGACCAGGTCTAACGCATCCATTCACTCGTTTGGGATACATCGGTAGCTCTGTGTCGTTGGGTGGGGTGACTGGTGAGTTTCTGAACGCGGAGCAGGTCCTCGGGTCGGCACGGGGCCCCCGTCACCACGAGGGAGATCGATCTCCTGGAGGAGGCTGCAGCCCGCGTTGCCGGCGGCATCATCGACGGGGATGAACGAGCACTCTCGTCGGGAAGTGATCAGCCATCGGTGGGGCCGGCTCTTCAGAGGCGTTCGACGCGGTCGGCCTGCGGGCCCCGGTCGCTCTGACGCACCGCGTACCGGACCCGGTCGCCCTTCCGCAGCGGCTCCGACCCCATGATCACGGACGCGTGGGCGAAGAGATCGTCGCCGCCTGCGTCCGGGGTGATGAAGCCGAAGCCGCGGTCGTCGTCGTAGCGCGCGACGACGCCCTCGCCGCCTCGTACGGGCGCGTCCCGTGCCGCTGGCCCTGCGGCCGCGGCAGGTGCCGACCGCTGCGGCGCCGTCTGGGGCTCAGCACCCCGGACCAGCTGCACGTCGCGGGCCTGCGGACCCTTGTCTCCACTAGCCACCTCGTAGGCGACGCGGTCGCCCTCCGCGAGCCACGTCAGCCCCTCGGCCAGGGCCCGGGCGTGAACGAAGACGTCCCCGGCGCCGGAGTCGGGGTTGATGAAGCCGAAGCCCTTGTCCTCGTCGTACCAGGCCACCGTGCCGTCGGCACCGTCCGCGATACCAGCCGCAGCGGGTGAGCCGGCCCCTGCTCCCAGCGGGATCACGTGCCCGGCCTGCGGGCCGCGCTCGCCTTCGACGATCAGGAAGGCTACCCGCTGCCCCTCGGTGACCACGCCGCCAGTCACGATGGCGGAGCTGTGCACGAAGATGTCGGCGCCGCCGCCGTCCGGCGACGCGAAGCCGTACCCCTTGCCCGGCTCGTACCAGTTGACGGTGCCGAGCAGGCCCACGGCGCTGCCGGTGGCCGCATCGGCGGTGACGCGAACGCGCAGCGCCTGAGGCCCGCGGTCGTTCTCGCCGACCTCGAACACGACGGCCTGACCCTCGCGGAGCACTTTCGCGCTGCCGTCCCCGACGATCTCGGAGGCGTGCACGAACACGTCCGGCGAGCCGTCCTCGGGCGCGAGGAAGCCGAAACCCCGTTCGGCGTCGAACCAACGGACGGTCCCTTGCAGCATCAAAGTCTCCAGGTCGAGAGGGCGGGCACTGGCCCCCAGTCTCTCTGACAGACCTCCGGTCCGTTGGGCCGGGCCCACAGGCGGGCGGTGCGGAGCCAGGGGCGGGCCGTTGGTTCACCTAGCGACACGCCGAGTTTTGAGACCAGGTCTAAGGCGCGCGGGAACGGAGCCGGGGCGCGGTGGACTTCGGCACCGCGCCGGGCGGGTCGGCAGGGGCGAGAACTTCCGTGCGCTAGTGGGAAAACCTCTCGGTGGGGGCGAGAACCCCCCGTGCGCTAGTGAGGAAAGCCCATTGAGGTGCTCGCTGCGAGAAATTCCTCACTGGCGAGAGGGAGTCGCTTGTCTGGGAGCGGATGCCGTCCGGCCCAAGCCGCACGCGGGCGGGCAGGATCGGGGCTCCGCCGGTCAGCCCAGCGAAGCGCTGGCCGCGCGAAGCTCCTCCAGCGCGGCCACCAAATACTCCGCCGGATCAGCGGCATCCCCGCGGTCGCTCTCCGACCACTCGAGATAACCCCGCTTGAAAGCCAGCACCCCCAGCTCGCTGGCGAGCGCCGCGGTCGCGTCGGGGAGGCCTCGGGCGGTCAGAGCGGCCGTCATCGCCGCAGCGAGGCCGACGCTCTTCAGTGCGTCCCGCTCCTGGAGTTCCGTGCTTGCCGCGACGGCGGCCTTCAGCCGAGGGGCGAGCTCCCGGTTCATCGGGCCCATCGCGGTTGCGGCGCGGCGCAGGCCTCCTGCGACTGCTTCCAGTGGGCTGGAGTCGGCGGGTGCGTCGGCGATTCCCTCCGCGAGCAGCCGGCTCAACGTCTCCTGCCCGGCCACCAGCAGTTCCCGCTTGTCCGGGAAATGCCGGAAGAACGTGCTCTTGGTGACGCCGGCGCGCTCAGCGATCTGCGCGACCGTCGTGGCGTCGTAGCCCTGTTCGGCGAACAGGTCGACAGCCGCCACGACCAGTCGTTCGCGCGCTCCGGGTTCCCATCGGGCCATAAAACCATCCTATGTGATGAGACCTTTGTCCCGTCACCCTGGTAGCGTGTGACGGGACAAGAGTCTCATCACTGTGAGGGAGAAATCCATGCGCGTGTTCGTCACCGGAGCGACCGGTTTGATCGGCTCTGCGGTCGTCGCCGAACTGCTGGGCAACGGCCACTCCGTCCTCGCGCTCGCTCGGTCGGAAGCCTCCGCCGCGGCGGCCGAAAAGGCTGGTGCCGAGCCGGTGCGGGGTGCGCTGGCCGACTTGGACGTCATCCGCGAGGCCGTGGCCAAGGCCGACGGGGTGGTTCACCTCGCCTTCGCCAATGCGTTCAGCAGCGACGAAGCCCTCGCGAACGCGGTCGCCGAGGAAACGGCGGCGCTCAAGGTGCAGGCTGAGGCGCTCGTCGGAAGCGACCGGCCGTTGGTCACGGTCTCCGGAACGCCGTATGCGCCGGGTCGCGCGTCGACCGAGGCTGATCCGGTTTCGACTGACGGGCCCGTCGGCCGGAGGGGGCGCACGGTCGCCGAGGTGCTGGGGTACGCGGATCGTGGGGTCCGGACGTCCGCGGTCCGGCTGCCGCGCACGGTCCACAACAACGGCGAGGGCGGGTTTGCCGGTCTGTTGACTACCATCGCCCGGCAAACGGGAGTGTCCGGTTACCCGGGCGACGGCACCCAGCGGTGGCCGGCGGTACACGCGCTCGATGCGGCGGTTCTCTTCCGGCTGGCGTTGGAAAACGCGGAGCCTGGTACGGCCTGGCACGCGGTCGCCGACGAAGGCGTTCAGGTCGCTGACATCGCGGCGGTGATCGGACGGCGGCTGGGGCTCCCGGTCGAATCGGTGCCGGAGGCGACTTACGGGCCGCTTGGTCCCATTTTCGCGACCGACCAGCCCTCCTCCAGCGCGCACACCCAGCATGCGCTCGGCTGGGTGCCGAAACACTCCGGTCTGTTGGCGGACCTGGAGAATCTTCAAAGCTGATTTGCGATTCCGGCAAAGAACCTTGCCGTCCGGCGCGGTCAGCGGAATCGTGAACGGCGGAGGTGGCAACGAAAATGGCTCCGTCCGGAAAACCCGAAGCACCACAAGACGCACAGTTCTGGGAAGACCTCTACCGCAGCCGTGAGCAGGTCTTCAGCGGCGAGCCCAATGGCGTCCTCGTCACCGAGGTCGAAGGGTTGCCGCCGGGCCAGGCGTTGGACGTTGGGTGCGGCGAAGGCGGCGATGCGCGGTGGTTGGCCGCGCGTGGCTGGCAGGTGACGGCGCTCGACATCTCGCGCACCGCGTTGCAGCGGGCGGCCGCCGCTAATGCCGGGATCGCTTGGGTGTGTTCGGATCTGGCCGCGAGTCCGGTTCCGGCGAGGGCATTCGACCTGGTCAGCGTGCAGTATTTCCCGCTCCGGCACGACGACGGGGTGGTGCGGAAGCTGCTCGACGCGGTCGCGCCCGGCGGGACCTTCCTCGTCGGCAGTCACGACCGGCGCGACCTGGGGCCGGAGCATTCCGGCTACTGCCAGCCCGACGACATCGCGCGGGTTCTTGGCGACGAGTGGACAGTCCTGGTCAACGAGAGTCGGCCGCGGGTGTCACCGGCTCCGCCGGGCACGGGGCACACCCGCGACACCGTCCTGCGCGCCCAGCGGACCAGCTAATATCGGAATTAATATTCCGCACTGCGAACATCCCGGTTTACCATGCGGGAATGAGCAACGACGCCCTCCTCCAGCGGCTTCGGGACGACCTCGGCCCGGCCGCGGTGCTCACCGACGCTGACGTCACCGACGCCTACGCGCGGGACATGATGCCGCTCGCTCCCTCGGGAAAACCGCTGGCGGTAGTGCTTCCGGCGGATACCGCGGGAGTGCAGGCGACGGTCCGTGCCTGTGCCGAAGCGAGAGTCCCCATCGTGCCGCGCGGGGCGGGCAGCGGGCTTTCCGGCGCGGCCAACGCGATCGACGGCTGTGTCGTGCTTTCGCTGACGAAGCTGAACGAGATCGTCGAGGTCGACGCGGGCAACCGGCTCGCCGTCGTGCAGCCGGGTGTCGTGAACCTCGACTTCCGGTCCGCCGTCGAGAAGCACGGCCTGTTCTATCCGCCCGACCCGTCCAGCTACGACTGGTGCACCATCGGCGGCAACCTTTCCACCAACGCCGGCGGCCTCTGCTGCGTGAAATACGGCGTGACCACCGATTCGGTGCTCGGCCTCGAAGTCGTGCTCGCCGACGGATCGCTGCTGAAAACCGGCCGCCGCACGGTGAAGGGCGTCGCCGGGTACGACCTGACCAAGCTGTTCATCGGCAGCGAGGGCACGCTCGGCGTCATCACCCAGGCGACCGTCTCGCTGCGGCCGCTTCCGCAGGCCCCGGCCACTTTTGTCGCCGGATTCAACACCACCGAGGCGGCCGGCGAGGCGGTCGCGCGGGCGGTGCGCGAGGGGCTGGTGCCGTCGCTGCTGGAGATCATGGACGCGGCGTCGATCAAGGCGTCCGAGACCTACCTCAACACCGACCTCGGCGCGGGCTCGGACTGTCAGGCGCTGCTGCTCGGCCAGTCCGACGCCGGTGGCGAGGCCGCTCGGCGCGAGCTGGCGCTGCTCGAACAGATCTGCACCGATTGCGGCGCGGACCTCGTCTACGCCACGGACGACCTCGAAGAGGGCAAGATGCTGCTGCAGGCCCGCCGCGTCGTGCTGACCGCGCTGGAGACCTACGGCGTGTGGCTCACCGACGACGTCAGCGTGCCGCGCACCCGGATCGCCGAGCTGATCCGCGGCTGCGAACGGATCAGCGAGAAGGTCGGGCTCAAGATCGCCGTCGTCGGCCACGCCGGGGACGGGAACATGCACCCGACCATCGTGTACGCGCCCGATTCCGAGGACGAGTTCGCACGCGCCCAGCAGGCGTTCGACGAGATCCTCGAAGTCGGCCTGTCGCTCGGCGGCACGGTGACCGGCGAGCACGGCGTCGGCAAGATCAAGCGCGAATGGCTCGCCCGCGAGATCGGCCCGGTCGGGATCCGCGTGCACCGGCAGATCAAACAGGCCCTCGACCCGGAGAACCTCTTCAACCCGGGCTCGATGTTCTCGATGACCGACTGACCCCGGAAACGATCGAAGCGGGGGGCGGGGAGGGCCGGCGCCCCGGCGCGCAGGGAAGTAAAAACAAAGTAGCGGCCGCGCGGGGTCGGGGGGGGGTGTGTGTTATTAAAAACAGTCGCTGGCGGCGAGTGGGGGGGGGGTGT
>NZ_JBHZAG010000085.1:0-38684 GCF_042754125.1 Amycolatopsis sp. NPDC059235 | reverse complement strand
GGTCTGGGGGTTTTTTTCTTGGGGTTAATTTTGCGTTGAAACCCACCCCCAGACCGCAGAGGAGGCTTCGTATCGGGGTTGGGGCAGGGCCGGGTGCCTCGAACGTTGGGTGCGTCGGGTGCGGTTCGCGAAAGGTCGTGAGGGGAACCCTGAGGGACTCAGAGTCCGTGAGGGTTCCCCTCACGGACAGCTGAGAGGGAACTCGCGCGCGGGCGGTTATCGTGTCGGGCATGAGTAACGTCGAGGCCGAACCAGCTGAACTCACCTGCGGCGAGGGGCCTGCTGCGCCTGGCAAGGTCGAGATCCTCGACGCCCGCTCCGTGCCGCTTGGTGGTCCGCGTGCGATGCCGGTGCGCCGTACTCTCCCTCAGCGCCAGCGTTCCCTCATCGGGGCCTGGTGCTTCGCCGACCACTACGGCCCCGACGACACCTCCGTCAGCGGCGGCATGTCTGTCGGGCCGCATCCGCACACTGGTCTGCAAACGGTGAGCTGGCTGTTCACCGGCGAGATCGAACACCGCGACAGCCTCGGCTCGCACGCGATGGTCCGACCCGGCGAGCTGAATCTGATGACCGGCGGGCACGGCATCTGCCACGAAGAGGTGTCGACCCCGGAAACCACCACGCTGCACGGCGTCCAGCTCTGGGTCGCGCTGCCGGACGAGCACCGGCACACCGCCCGCGACTTCCAGCATTACGCTCCGCCGGCCACCGAACTCGACGGTGCCACCGCGCGCGTCTTCCTCGGCTCCCTTGCCGGGGAAACCTCGCCGGTGAAGACGTTCACTCCCTTGCTGGGCGCGGAAATCGTCCTCGAGCCGGGCGCGGAGCTCAGCCTCGACGCGGACCCGTCCTTCGAGCACGGCGTCCTTCTCGACACCGGAGAAGTCACCTTCGCGGGCACTCCGCTGCAGCGGGCGCAGCTCGGCTACCTCGGTACCGGGGCGACGACGCTTGACCTGCACAACCCCGGATCCGAGCCAGCCCGGTTGATCGTGCTCGGCGGCCCGCCGTTCGGCGAGGAAATCCTGATGTGGTGGAACTTCGTCGGCCGCAGCCACGACGAGATCGCCGAATACCGCGAGGCGTGGGAAGCGAATTCCTACCAGTTCGGCGCGATCGAGCCCTATCCCGGCGGCCCCGCGCGGCTGCCCGCTCCCCCGCTGCCCGCCGTGCGCATCAAACCGCGCCGCAACCCCTCGTGAGTGCTGGTTTCCGCAGCGGAAGGCCCCCTCTCCCGCAACAGTGACGCCGTGGTGACGGTCCGCCGGGAGGCTGGTGGCGATCGCGTCGGCACGGTGAGGGGCGTTGTCATGGATGGGGCCTTTGCCGCGTCGTCGCGGCGGAACGAAGCACCTGCCGCCGCGCCGCCGATCGTGCACGAGGTCCTCAGCTCCCCTGGTCAGCCGCTCGCGCCGGAGACGCAGGCCGTGATGGGCTCCGAACTGGACTGCGACTTCAGCGAAGTCCGGGTGCACACGGACCCGCGCGCCGCCGAGTCGGCCGCAGCGGTCGACGCCGCCGCCTACACGGTCGGCCAGCACATCGTCTTCGGCACCGGCCGCTACCAGCCGCTCTCCGCTGCGGGCCATCGTCTGCTGGCCCACGAACTCGCCCACACCCAGCAACAGGCGACCGCGCCGGCTCCGGCGAACTTGCGCGTCGGCACCACTGAGGACAGCACCGAACGCGACGCCCGCCGAGTGGCCGCGGGCGGACGAGCCCCGGTCTCCGCGGGTCCGGTGGTGCTCCGCCGAAGCCCGCTCACCGACGAGTTGACGACCGACCTACGCACTGGTGGCAAGGGCGGCGTCTTCACCAGGCTGCGGGCGCGAGGTCCGATCACTCAGGATCCGGATCTTGGCCCCTGGATCGACCGGAATTTTCCCGGCGACACCGACGATCGCTGGCTAGCCAAGGAACTGGCCGCGCACGGTGCGGAGCCGCGCTGGACGACCGGTGCCTTCGCTGAACGCGAGCGCCGGGCCAGCGCGGGTCACTGGGATCCCGAACCCGGCAACATCGAGGCGAGTTTCGACGTCGGCCACGGTCCGAACCCGATCCAGGCCTTTTACTTCCCCGGGAAAACCAACCGCCACGCCATGATCGTCGGCGGCGTGCACGGCACCGAAGCCGCCGGTGTCCAGGTGGTCGAAATGCTGCTACAGATCCTCCGGACGCCGGATGCCCAGGGCAAACCGCGCGTACCGACCTTCAGCGTCATCGTCGTGCCCACGCTGTTCCCCGCGAATTACGCGGCCCGCAGCCGGCAATCCCCGGGCGGCATCGACCCCAACCGGAATCTGCCCGCTCGCGGAAAAGTGGCCAGCAGCAAGGTCGACGAGCACCAGGGGCCGATCGACGCGAACAACAACCCCGTCCGGCCGGACACCGTCGCCCCGGTCGACAAGGAGCATCGGCCGCTCGACGCGCAGAACCGGCCGGTCCTGCCGGAAAACCTCGTGCTGCTCGATCTGGTCGACCGATTCCGTCCGGAGCGGATCGCCATGGTCCACGGCGTGACCGGCGGTCCCAACGCGGGCGTGTCCACCGACCCGCGGCCCGGGCACGACCAGCCCGCCGTCACCGACAAGACCGGAGCCACGGTCACTCCGGAAGGGGACGATCTCGCGCTGGCCCGCGAGATGGGCAAACAGGCGATCGCCGGCGGGGCGCGCGCCCCGCTGAACGAGCGGGGCAGCGTCACCTATCCCACGCAGTCGGTGGCTCACCAGGAAGGCGTGACGTTCGGGATGTACGGCTCCAGCGCGGCCGGCAGCCGCCCCGCGATGAACGTCATTCTCATCGAAACGCTCGGAAACACTCGGTCCGACGAAATCAAGAAGCACGACGCCGCACAGAAACGGCAGGTCGAACTGCAGTCGTTCGCGGACGTGCTCAGGAACGTCTTCCTCGAACGGCCCTGAAAGAGTCGCCGCTTGGGGAAAGGACGTCCGCCTAACGCAACCGGTTCCGCGCCCCGGACGGATCGAAGTTCACCCGCCGGAGTGGTCCGGCCGCCAGCAACACCACCGCCACCGCACTCAACGCCGCCAGCACCAGCGCCGCCACGAACCGTGCGGGCACGGACGTCGCCGAAGCCAGCACGACGTATCCGCCCAGCACCACCGCGGACGGCGCGAGCAGCGCGACCGCCGTCAGCACCACCGGAATCCGCCCGCCGTCCGGACGTCTCGCCGAGACGACCGCCGCGCCCGCCGACACCACCGCGGCCACCAGCAGGCACGCGCCCACGGTGTCCGACAGGCGATGCCAGCTGAGCGCGACGGTCGCCGCGGCCACCCAGGCGACGCCGGGCGCACCCACGGCGAGCACCCAGGTACGGAACCGCGCGGGCAGCACGACGGCCAGTGCCAGCAGCACGGCGGTGGCCGCGCTCACGTGCCCGCTCGGAAAGCTGTTGTGGTGCGGGGCTCCGGCCGAACCGACGTCCGGCCGGTCGAGCAGGTAGATCTTGAGCAGCTGCGCGGCGGCCAGCGGCAGCAAGTACAGCACCAGCGCGGTCACCCCGAGCGCGAACCGCTTGCGCAGCACCGCGAGCGCCACGATGACGATCCCGGCCGCGCCGAACACCTCGACCCCGTCGATCCCGGCCAGCGGGCGCGCCCAGTCCACAGTGGACCGCGGAAGGTTCTGCGCGAAGCGGACCACCCCGTCCTCCGCGCGCTGCCCGGCCTCGGTGCGCACGAACAGCAGGTAGGCGACGACGAACGCGCCCGCGAACCCGATCGCGGCCGCGACCAGCACGGCGGTCCGCGAGCGCCGTCGAGGGGCGAGCGCGTGCCGGGGCGCGGACAGGGGCACGGTCGGCGTTTCAGGAGTCAGCACTGCCATGCCTTCGAGCCTGGCCGCGGGATTTCGGGATCTCGTCAGAGCTGTGTCATGGTTTCGCTACAAGATCCGCCCGGCTCGCGCGAATCCGCGGGCATTCCGAATAATGGCCACTGTGGCTGTGGTGCTGGTGGTCGAGGACGACGCGTCCGTGCGCGAGGGCATGGAGCTGGCGCTGCGCCGTCAAGGACACACCGTGCACACCGCCGCGACCGGCGAGGACGGCGTCGCGCAGCTGCGCGAACGCGCGCCGGACCTCGTGGTGCTCGACCTGATGCTGCCCGGCATCGACGGCTTCGAGACCTGCCGCCGGATCCGCGCGCTCGGCCAGGTGCCGATCATCATGCTAACCGCGCGCAGCGACGATTTCGACGTCGTCGCCGGCCTCGAAGCGGGCGCGGACGACTACGTCGTGAAGCCGATCGAGCCGCGCGTGCTCGACGCCCGGATCCGCGCGGTGCTGCGGCGCACCGCTCCCGAGCCCGGTGCCGCCGGTCCCGAACAGCACGGCGACCTGGTGATCGACCGGGCCGGAATGCTGGTGCGCAAGCACGGCGAGCAGGTCTCGCTCACGCCGACCGAATTGAAGCTGCTGCTGGAGATCTCGCGCACGCCAGGCCAGGTGTACAGCCGCAGCCAGCTGCTCGCCTCGGTGTGGGGGCACGACTATCTCGGCGATTCCCGCCTGGTCGACGCCTGCGTGCAGCGGCTGCGCGCGAAGATCGAGGACGTCCCGGCGCGGCCGGACCACGTGCAGACCGTGCGCGGCTTCGGTTACCGGTTCGGTCGCTCGTGAGGCGGGCCAGGCGGTGAAGCGGCTCCGGTCGTGGGTGTCCGGGCTGCGCCTGCGGCTGGTGCTGGCGTTCGCGGCGATGACGCTGGTCGGGGCGGGCGCGGCGGCGGGCGCGAGCTACGTGTCCGCGCGCAACACGATCCTGGCCGGCGTGCAGGATCCGGCGATGGTGCAGCTGCGCGACGAGGTCAGGACGTACCTGCCGCAGCTGACGCTCCCGCCCGACCAGCGGCAGCTCGACAACATGGCGAGTTCGCTCAAAGGCGTCACGACGGTCGTGTTCGGCTCGCTGCATTCGCGCGTCGGGCTGAATCCGGCGGACGTACCCGCCGGGCTGCGCACCGCGGTCGCGGGCGGGACCAGCGTCCAGTTCCAGCGGGTCATCGAGGGCGGGCGTCCGGTGCTCTACATCGGGATGCCGCTGCTGCGCTACGGCGCGACGCGGGGAGAACACACCGGTATCGAGGTCTACAAAACGGTGCCGCTGGCCGCCCAGCAGGCCGCGATCGACCAGCTGGCGACGCGCGCGTGGCAGATGACCGCGCTGGCCCTGCCGATCGCGGTCGCGCTGGCGCTGCTGGCCGCGCGGCAGGTGCTGCAGCCGGTGCGCGCGCTGAACTCGGCGGCCCGCAAACTCGGCGACGGGCAGCTCGACGTGCGCCTGCCCGCCAAGGGTTCCGACGAACTGGCCCAACTGGTCACCACGTTCAACCACACCGCCGCGGAGCTGGAACGCACCGTCGGTTCGCTGCGCGAGATGGAGGCCGACGCGCGCCGGTTCGTCGCCGACGTCTCGCACGAACTGCGCACGCCGCTGGCGGCGATGAACGTGGTCACCGACGTCCTCGACGAGGACGCCGACCAGCTGCCCTCGGACACCGCCGTAGCCGCGCGGCTGGTGTCCTCCGAAACGCGCCGGCTGACCCGGCTCGTGCAGGACCTGGTCGAGATCTCCCGCTTCGACGCCGGACGGGCCGAGCTGCGCGTCGAGGAGGTCGACCTGGCGCAGGCCGTGACGAACACTCTCGCCGCCCGAGGCTGGACCGACTCCGTCGCGGCCGACCTGCCGAACGTCACCGTGCCCGCGGACCCGCGGCGGCTCGACCTGGTCGTCGCCAATCTCGTCGGCAACGCCCTGCACCACGGCGCGCCGCCGGTCGAAATCCAGCTGAGCGCCGACGACGCGACCGTCTCCCTGACGGTCACCGACCACGGCCCCGGGATCCCCGAAGAGGTGCTGCCCAAGGTCTTCGACCGCTTCGCCAAGGCGGACACCTCGCGGGCCCGGTCCGACGGCAGCGGCCTCGGATTGTCGATCGCGCTGGAAAACGCCCGGCTGCACGGCGGCGACATCGAAGCGGAAAACACCGGCGACGGGGCAAGGTTCACGCTCCGGCTGCCCCGCACCGCGCAGGAGGAGCGATGAAACTTCCCCGGCTCTTCCTCGCACTGATTTCGGTCCTGCTCCTGGCCGGTTGCGGCGTCCAGCCGACCGGAGTGGTCCCCGCCGGCGAAGCACCCGGCGGATTCCAGCTGGGCGCGCCGCGTCCGCAAATCACGCTCTACTTCGTCTACGCAGGGCAGCTCAGCCCGGTGCAGCGCGACTGGGCGCGGGACGCGACCCCCACCACGGTGCTGACGGAACTGTTCGGCGGCCCGACGCGCGTAGAAGAACAACAGGGCTTCTACTCGATGCTCTCGCCCGGCCGGCACGTCACTGTCGACACCTCGACCCAGCCGGTGACCGTGACCGTCTCCGAATCCATGAAACTGCTGTATCCGATCGGTCTGCAGCAGGTGGTCTGCACGGTGTCGGCGTCGCTGGCCGCGTCCGGGCAGCCGGTCGGCACGGGTATCACCGTGGTGGCCTCGGACACCAAGCTCGAATCGCTGTACTGCAACTAGCTTTTCTTCCCGGGCAGAAACCCGTACACGACCCGGTCGACGGTCGCCAGGACGACTTCCGTCGCGCTGCTTCCGTCCCGCACCTGCCGCAACGCCGCCTCCAGCGCACCCAGCACCGCACCCGTCAACGCGGCAGCCTCTACCCGATCCAGCTGCGGCGCGCACGCTTCGTAGAGCTTCTCCGCCCAGCGATCGCCCACCTCGGCGTTGCGCAGCAGATATCCGGCGCGCAACGCGGGAACGCCGGCGAGCAGCCGGGTGCGCACCTCGGTGAGCGGATGGTCCAGCGGGAAACTCCACGCCTCCGCCGTCGCCAGCGAGTGCACGGTCTTTTTCACCAGCTCGGCGACCTGCTCGCCGGGTTCCGCCGCGGCGAACACCCCGTCCACCACCTCGTCGTAAAGATGCTGGTCCGCGAAGACGACGTCCTCTTTGGTGGCGAAGTAGTTGAAAAACGTCGCCGGAGAGACCTTCGCCCGCGCGGAGATCTCGGCGACGGTCGTGCCGTCGTAGCCCTGCTCGTCGAACAGGGTGAGCGCCGCCTCGATCAGTGCCTGGCGGGTCCGCCGCTTCTTCTCTTCCCGCAACCCGGTCATGGCGTGGATCTTAGCGTTACTCTAAACTTAGAGTGTCTCTAAGATTGGAGTCCTGATGGAACGGACCGGATGCGTGGTCGCCGGGGGCGGACCGGCCGGCGTGATGCTGGGCCTGCTGCTGGCGCGGGCCGGGGTCGAGGTGGTGGTGCTGGAGAAGCACCCGGACTTCCTGCGGGATTTCCGCGGCGACACTGTCCACCCGTCGACGCTGCGCCTGCTGGACGAGTTGGGCCTTGGTGCCCAGTTCGCCGCCCTGTCCCGTTCGGTCCTGGAACGCATGAAAATGGAGATCGGCGGGCAGACCGTGATAGCCGCCGACTTCAGCAGACTCCGCGGCCCGCACCGGCACATCGCGATGGTGCCCCAAGCCGAATTCCTGGGCCTGCTAGCCGAAGCCGGTGCCGCCGAGCCGAAATTCACCCTGCGCATGGGCGCTTCCGTCGTTTCCTTGCTTCGCGGAGACGGACGCGTCACCGGAGTCCGCTACCGCGACGACGCCGACGTGGTCCACGAACTGACCGCTCCGCTCACGGTCGGTTGCGACGGCCGCTGGTCGACGGTGCGCCATGAACTCGGCCTCGCACTGCGGGAGTCGGAGGTCCCGATGGACGTCTGGCAGGTGCGAGTGCCGAAAGCCGGACCGGGCGAACAGGGGGTGTTCGCCCGGTTCGGCCCCGGATACGCCTCAGTGACGATGGACCGCGGCGACTACTACCAGACCTCGTACCTCATCCCCCGCGGCTCTGATGCTTTGCTACGTTCCGGTCCCATCTCCGGATTCCGCGCACGACTGGGCGAATTGTTCGACTGGACGCCCGCGCAGTTGTCGGCTGTGCATTCATGGGACGACGTGAAGCTGCTCGAAGTGACCATGGGCCTGCTTCCGCGCTGGCACGCGCCGGGCGCGCTGTGCATCGGCGACGCGGCACACCCGATGTCGCCGGTGGGTGGCGTCGGGGTGAACCTCGCCGTGCAGGACGCCGTCGCCACCGCAAGACTCCTCGCGGAACCGTTGCGGCGCGGGGAAGTTCCCGTGTCCCGCCTGGCCGCCGTACGCCGCCGTCGATTGCTGCCGACTGTCGCGGTGCAGACCAGCCAGAGGGGCGAACACGACATGCTGTTGCGTCCCGCACTCGACGGAACCCTGGACCGATTGCCCACACCGATGCGAGTGCTGCAACGGTTCCCGGCACTTTCCGGGGTTACGGCCTATCTGGGCGGTGTCGGGTTGCGACCGGAGCACGCACCGGCTTTCGCTCGACGGTCTACTGTGGACGGTTTGGTGGGTTGAGCTTCTTGCCGGGGCCGTGGCGTTGGTGCGACACAGCCCCGGGCCCACCACCTGACCAGGCGATGTCGGCCGAAGACTGCGGGTTGAGCTCCATGCCGGGGCCACGCCGCGGTCTGCGACGCGGCCCCGGACTCACACCTGCCCAGGGCGATGCACGCTCCGCGTGCGAGAGTCGGCCGGAGAATGTGTCTGGAGCACTAGCCGATTCCTCGGATTCGCCGCTCCAAGCCAGCATCGGCTCGGAATGCGCTGGCCCCGCCGGTCCGGCACCGGAGAGCTGTGCTGGACCAGCTAGGCCCCATGGCACCGCACCGCTGACTGCCTTCCCGCGCCGACCCGCCTCAATGCCCGCCTAAGCGCCGACCTCCCCTGGCCCCGGTCACGCCGGATAAGCCCGCACCAACCGAGCGTCCTGCAACGCGCGCGCCCACCATTCGAGCTGGTCGAGCAACGCCTTCGCCGCGGTCTCGGCACTCGGGTCGAGCGGTTCGCCGTCCTCCCCGAACCGGCCGTGCACGCCGTGGAAGCTCACCGTCTCGCGGATGGTGACCGCGTGCAGCTCGGCGAAGACCGGACGGAGGTGCTCGACCGCGCGCAGCCCGCCGGAAATCCCGCCGTAGGACACGAAAGCGACCGGTTTGGCGTGCCATTCGCCGCGGAACCAGTCGAGGACGTTCTTGAGCGCGGCCGGGTAACTGTGGTTGTACTCCGGCGTGACCACGACGAACGCGTCCGCCGCCGCAAGCCGGGCGGCGACGGGCGCGGCCCCCTCGCCGTTCATCGCGAGCGGCAACGAGATCTCGGCGACGTCGACGATGTCGATCTCGAACCCGCCGTGCCGGTCGGCCTGGCGGGCGAACCAGCGCACGACCGTGGGGGCGAACCGCCCTTCCCTGGCGCTGCCGACGAGCACAGCGAGCCGGACCGGAGCTTCGGACACGTTATTCTCCTTTTTCCCGGGGCGGAACAGGTTTCCCGCCTCCGGAAGAGAGTCTCGAACTTCAACCTCCCTTTAAGTCAAGCTATGCTGAGCGCATGGCGAAGACGGAGCTGCCCGAACTGACCGTGGGCGAACTCTCCCACCGCAGCGGCGTACCAGCGTCGGCCCTGCGGTTCTACGAGGACGAAAACCTGATCCGCAGCAGGCGCACCGCGGGCAACCAGCGCCGCTACCGCCGCGACACCCTGCGGCGGGTCACGTTCATCCGCATGTCGCAGCGGGTGGGCATGCCGCTGGCGCAGATCCGCGAGGTGCTCGCGCTCCTGCCGGACGACCGGACCCCGACCCGCGCGGACTGGTCCCGCATCTCGTCCTGCTGGCGCTCCGACCTGGACCAGCGCATCCGCCAACTGGAACAACTCCGAGACCAACTGAACGACTGCATCGGCTGCGGCTGCATGTCCCTGGCGAAATGCCGCCTGGCCAACCCGAACGACCAACTAGGCCACGACGGCCCCGGCCCGCGAAGGCTGCCGGACCACCGGGGAACAGGGTACGAGTGAGACCTCGCGGCTGGCGAGTTCTCACAGCACGGCTGCACACCATGCGAGACCTCGCCAGCTTCGTCAACCCCGGCGCCGCAACGGTTTGCCAGCCCGCCCAAACAGCGCACAAGTCAGCAACAGGCCGAGTTGCACGCGCATCCAGCCCGATTCTCGCCGCCCTCGTCCGGCACCTACGTCCGCGCGCTCACCGGACAACAGCCAGCCACCGCTGTCCGAGCAGGACCGGTCACTCGCCCGGTGCGGCAGTCACTCCGGCATCGTCATCCCAGCAGCAGCCCCCTCACATAAGCGGCCTGTCCGGCATGCTGGAGGTCGTCCGACAGCACGCTGACCAGCCGCACTCCCAAGGTCACCGGCGGGTTCCAGGCTTCGTCGACCACCCGGTCCAGCGCCGCCGCGTCCAGGCCGGTCACCCAGGACACCGTGTGCTCGTGCACGGCGTCGTAGTAGCCAGTGAGCAAATCCGGCGACTCCGGGCGCACCTGGGCCACGTCCTCGCTGCTGTGCCCGTAGCCGATGTCGCCGGCAGGGAAGGGCAGGTCGAATTTCTCGCGCCAGTCCGCTGCCGTCCAGAGCTGGTCGGTGCCCGCGACGCCGGCGACGTGGTCGTCTTGCACCCTCGCCAGATGCCAAACCAGCCAGCCGATCGAGTTGGCCTCCGGACCGGGGCGCGCCGCCAGTTGCTCCGCGGTCAGCCCGTCGACTGCCTGGTGCACCACTTCCCGCACCCGGCCGAATCCGTCCACGAGCAGATCGGCCACATTCATCTCGCGCTCCTCCTCCGTCGTCGTGCGCTTGCCTCGATCATGCCTCGAAGATCCGGCTCTGCCCAGCACTGTGACTCCAGCGGCGCGAGGGGTCCGCTCGCACCCGCCGAACCGGCTTCAGCACGGGAAAATCCGCTCATCACCCGCGGTGACCGGGACCGTCCACTTCGGACCTGACAGCATCGTCCGGCGTCGGGTAAAATCCGGCGCGCAAGCGATCTGCACGCCGACGACGCGAACGGAGGGCCCCGTGGCGATCACCGCGCCCCGCGCCCTGCCCGGCTTCGACAACATCGCCGGTATCGCGATTCCCGCCTGGGCGGGCATGGTGATCACCGCCGCCTGCGCGGTCTCGGCGATAGTGGTGCTGCTGGTGATTCTGCGCAACCGGCGCAAGTAGTCCACGCGGGACAGCCACTTCGATATCCGCAGGATCTCGAGCGCAGCAGTACGGAATCCAACTGACGGTTACGGGTCCAGCCGCGTGAACCGGCTCGTGATCACGTGGTCCTTGGCCGGCCCGGTCACGACCCATTCCTGTTCCCACCGGCGATCGTCGAGCACGCGGTACGCGCCTCGATACCAGTCGGCGGCACAAGGGTGATCGGCCGTCCACTCCCCGGTCGTCAGGTCCAAGTCGTGGAAGAACCCGCCGTGGTCGAAGTGCACCGCGGCACGGGAACCTCCGGCAGGCCGATAGTGCAGCGTCCGGACGAACGGTCCGCGATGCGCTCCGAGCTGCAGCTCTCCCGACTCTCGATAGACGAGCACCCCGTCGTCAGAAGTGAACGTCGCGCGGCCGCTCGCCTCGCCCATCGCCGCCCCGTCGACGTCGACGATTTCGCGCGCGAGCCGCCATTCGCCGGAAAAATACCCGGTCAGGTCATTGATCGGAAAAGCCACGGATCCCATTGTGCGCCTCCCGCCCGAACGCGAACGGCAGCGGGACACCCGGCTCGGCACCGTCTGTCACGAGGGTGGCGCGAAGGGTCCCGTCATCCCGGCTGTCACCAGTCGTCCCGCTGTTCACCCTGCGCAACCGGACCCTCCGCAGCGCGCGGAAACGGCCGGTGCGATGGGGACTCTCGCGCCGAACCCGGCGGGGCAGGCTCGCCCGGACGGCCCGCCGCCCTAGAATCGGCCGCGTGGCGCACCCCGATCTGGCCGAGCAGGCCACCCGTTCCCCCGCTCTCGAGACCTTGCAGCGCGTCTTCGGCTACGACGCGTTCCGCGGCGACCAGGCGGAGATCGTCGAGCACGTGATCTCCGGCGGCGACGCGCTGGTGCTCATGCCCACCGGCGGCGGGAAATCGCTGTGCTACCAGATCCCGGCGCTGGTGCGGCCGGGCGTCGGCGTGGTGATCTCGCCGCTCATCGCGCTGATGCAGGACCAGGTCGACGCGCTGCGCAACGTCGGCGTGCGCGCCGGATTCCTCAACTCCACCCAGGATTTCGCGCAGCGGCAGGAGGTCGAGGACGCGTTCGTCGCGGGAGAACTCGACCTGCTCTACCTCGCGCCCGAACGGCTGTCGGTCGAATCCACCGTCCGCCTGCTCGACCGCGGCAAGATCGCGCTGTTCGCGATCGACGAAGCGCACTGCGTCTCCCAATGGGGCCACGATTTCCGGCCCGATTACCTGATGCTGTCGTCGCTGCACGAACGCTGGCCGGACGTGCCCCGGATCGCGCTCACCGCCACCGCGACCGAGGCCACGCACAAGGAAATCTCGCAGCGACTCGGCCTGGACAACGCGAAGCACTTCGTGGCGAGCTTCGACCGGCCGAACATCCAATACCGGATCGTGCCGAAGAACTCGCCGCAGAAGCAACTGCTCGAACTCCTGCGCACCGAGCACCAGGGCGACGCCGGGATCGTCTACTGCCTGTCCCGCGCGTCGGTGGAGAAGACGGCGGATTTCCTGGTGCAGAACGGAATCCCGGCGCTGCCCTACCACGCCGGGCTCGACAAGTCGACCCGTGCGAAGAACCAGTCGAGGTTCCTGCGCGAGGAAGGGCTCGTCGTGGTCGCCACGATCGCGTTCGGCATGGGCATCGACAAACCGGACGTCCGGTTTGTCGCGCATCTGGACCTGCCGAAGTCCGTGGAAGGCTATTACCAGGAAACCGGCCGCGCGGGCCGCGACGGGCAGCCGTCGACCGCCTGGCTCGCGTACGGGCTGCAAGACGTGATGCAGCTGCGCAAAATGATCGACAAGTCCGAGGGCGACGAGATGCACCGCCGCCTGCAGGCCCGGCACCTGAACGCGATGCTGGCGCTGTGCGAGACGGTCGAATGCCGACGGACGCAGATCCTCGCGTACTTCGGGCAGTCCGGCCAGCCGTGCGGGAACTGCGACACCTGCCAGACCCCGCCGGAACGCTGGGACGGCACTATTCCCGCACAGAAGCTGCTGTCCACAGTGGTCCGTCTCCGCAACGAACGGCGGCAGAGCTTCGGCGCCGGCCAGATCATCGACATCCTGCTCGGCAAAACGACTCCGAAGGTCACCCAGTTCCAGCACGACACGCTGAAGGTCTTCGGCATCGGCACCGAACTGCGCGAACCGGAGTGGCGCGCGGTAGTACGGCAGCTGCTGGCGCGCAACCTGCTTGCGGTGGAAGGGGATTACGGATCGCTGGTGCTGACCGAAGGTTCGGCCGCGGTGCTGAACGGCTCGCAAGAAGTACAGCTGCGCCGCGAACCCGAACGCCCGGCGCGTGCCCCGCGAACGTCCCGCCGCACGGCAGCGGCCGCTCCGGTCGACATGCCAGCGGAAGCGACGCCGATCTTCGAGCGCCTGCGCGCCTGGCGCGGGGCCACGGCGAAGGAACAAGGGGTTCCGGCGTACGTGATCTTCCACGACGCCACGCTGCGCCAAATCGCCACGCTGATGCCGACGACGCTCGACGCGCTGGGCACGGTGAGCGGGGTGGGCGAGAGCAAACTGGCCAAGTACGGGGAGGGAGTGCTGGCGACGCTGGCCGAGGAGTGAGGCTGGCGCGGAGCTTGGGCCGGGGTTGCCTGGCCGGGAACTCTCGCCGGGGTTGCCTGGCCGGGAACTCTCGCCGGGGTTGCCTGGCCGGGAACTCTCGCCGGGGTCGCCTTCGACAGGAACACTCGCCGGGATGGGTCGCGTGCGGCAGCTGGAGCCGGGGTCTCCTGGCCCTAACGCTCGCCGTGGCCGCCTTGGCTGGGAACCCTCGCCGGGACACGTTGCGTGCGGCAACTGGAGCCAGGGTCTCCTGGCCGGGAACTCTCGCAGAGGTCGCCTTGGACGGGAACTCCCGCCGGGCTGGGTCGTGTACGGCAACTGAGGCCAGCGTCTCCTGGCTGGGAACCCTCGCCGGGACCGGTTGCATACGGTAGCTGGAGCCGACTCGGAGCGAGAGGCTTAGGGTTTGCTGCCGGAGGACGAAACCACGGCAGAGCGACGAACCCTGCTCATTTCGGCAGGCAGTCCGGCAGAACTGTGAACCGGCTGGCGGAGTGACCAGCCAAGACTTGGCAGGCCGTCGAGCTGACGCAGTCCCGCCGATGCTGCCGAAAGTCGGGGATCATCCGGAATGTCGACCGGTATCCGCAGACACCGCGCGAGCCCAGGCTTCACCCGCCAGCGATCCTGATCTGACCGCGCGGCCCCTCGAACATGCGCCCGCGGGCGACCACGCCCCAGCCTTGCGGCAGCACCGGCGCGAACAGGCCCCGAGCTTCTCCACAGGTCACGCACCCCAGACCGCGGGCTCTCGCACGCGAAGCGCACCCCGAGCCCGCACCCCTAGCCCACCCCAAGACCGCTCGAAGCCCGCGCGGCCACTGCCTACTCCCCCAGACAGCCTCCAGCCAGAACCAGCGTCACTCGGCCGTTCGAGGACGGGTCGTGTCCGCGACCTTCCGCACCGCTCCGGAGATCTGCGAGTGGTAGCGGCCGTTGGTCTTCTCGTCCACGAAACGCGCCGCCTTGCCCACGGCCTCGTTGACCTTCTGCGGGTTCTTCCGGACGTACGACACGGCGCTCGCGGCACCGGCCAGCACGGTGAGTTTCTTCATCAGAGCCATCGCTCAAAGTCCCTTCCCCTGCGGAAACCTCCGTCACCTACCCCAACGTCACCCAGCCCCCGCGGGTTCCCGGCGAAACCTGGATGACAGGTGGCGCGCGCGGCGGGCATGATCCACGCGTGCGCGACCTGTCGGCCCTCCCCAAGGTGCATCTCCACGTCCATCTCGAGAGCACCGTCCGTCCCGGCACGCTCAAGGAACTCGCGGCTCTCCACGGCGTCCAGCTGCCGGAGAAGCCCGAAGCGTTCGAGGGGTTCCGGGCGTTCGCCGATCGCAACAGTCTCACTCGATCGTGCCTCCGCGAAGCCGGAGACTTCGAGCGGATCGCGCGCGAGTTCTGTGCGGACGAAGCCGCTCAAGGGACTCGGTACGTCGAGGTCACGTTCACGGCTGCCTCGCACGGGGAACGGGTCGGGGATCTCGAGCTTCCCCTCGACGCGGTCCTTAAAGGACTGTTGGAAGGCGGGAAAGAGCATGGGCTGCAATGGCGGCTGATCCTCGATCACTCGCGGCGGCGGTCGATCGAGCGCGCCGAGAGGACGTTGGAGCTCGCCAAGAAGCACGAGGAGATCATCGGAATCGGGATGGCCGGCGAGGAGAAGTACTCGCTCGCTCCGTTCGAGAAGGTGTTCGTCCGGGCGCGGGAGGCGGGGTTGCACCTCATTCACCACGCGGGCGAGGACGCTGGGCCGGACAGCATCCGGGAGGCGATCGAAATCGGCGGAGCCGAGCGGGTTGGGCACGGAATCCGCATCCTGGAGGACCCGGGACTGACCGCTCAAACCGCGAAGAGCGGGATCGCGCTTGAGGTGTGTCCTTCGTCGAACGTCGCGCTCGGGTTGGTTCCGACACTCCCGCAACACCCGCTGCCCAGACTGGTCGAGGCGGGGCTGAGGGTCACGCTCAACACTGATGTCCCGGACGTCACCGGCACTACGATCACCGACGAATTCACCCGTGCGCGTGAGGTTTTCAGTTACGACGACGCGACCTTGGCTAAGCTGGCAAGCAACGCAGTGACTGCATCGTTCGCACCCGAAGAGACCAAAGCGTTGCTGCATAAAGAGATTGACGACTGGCTCAAGTCGGCAGAAGACGCGTGACGAGCACGCCCAGCTGGTGCGCGGTCCGGCATTCGTGCATTTCCACCAGTTCCGCGTAGTCCGGCGCGGCTGAATCACCGGTCCCCCACAGGGATTGGCGTTCGGGGTTCAGCCAGTGGACGTGCCGCGCGCGGGAGCGGATCGCGCGGACGGCGTCGAGGTTCGGGTCGCCGCCGTTCGTCCGGGCGTCGCCCAGGATGAGGACCGACGTTCGCGGGCCGACGGCGTCCAGCCAGTGAGCGGTAAACTGGCCCAGCGCGCGGCCGTAATCGCTGTGGCCGTCCCAGCGGACTACCGCGGCCTCGCTGAGCATTCGCGCGCCCAGTTGTTCGGGATCGGCGGCTCCGGCGTCGACGAGATGCGTCACCTCGTCGGTGCTGTCGACGAAACCGAAGACGCGGATTTTGCTGAACTGGTCCCGCAATGCTTGCACCAGCAGCATCGTGAAGTTCGCGAAACCCGCGACCGAACCGGAAAGATCGCACAGGAGGATGATTTCCGGGCGGCCGGGGCGGCGGTGCCGGTAGGCTGGCCGCAAGGGCACGCCGCCGGTGGAGAGTGAACGACGCAGCGTTCGGCGCAAGTCGATCTGGCCGCGTGTGGTGCGTTTGCGGCGCGCGGCAAGCCTGGTGGCGAGTTTGCGGGACAGCGGCTGGATCGTGCGCCGCAGTTCGGCCAATTGCGTGCGGCTGGCGATGAGGAAGTCGACGCGGTCCGCGGCGGGGGCGATCGCGTGCTTGGCGATCCGTTCGCGGCCCCGCATTTCGGCGGCTCGGCGGCGCGCTTCGGTACGCACCCGCCCGCGGAATCCCTCGACGCGGCGGCGAATTTCGTCGCGGGTGAGCCGGTCGGTGAACTCGTCCGGAGCGCCGGCGGCGCGCATCGCGGCCAGCACCCGGGAGATGAGCGTCTGCGGCTGCAGGCGGTCCAGCGTCTGGTGCGCGGAGTACCCGCCGCCAGGGCCGGTTCCGACGCCGTACTGGCCCAGCAGGTCCACGGCGATTCCGGCGAGCTGGTCCAGCGCCTGGTCGTCGCCCTCGGCCAGGGCGGCGGCGAGCGCTTCCCGCAGTTCCTCCCGGTCCCGCGGCGGGTTTTCGCGGGCCAGCTCGGGCGCGCCGATGCCAGCCGGGAAGTACAGGTCGAAGGCGGCGTCGAACACCGACCGCTGCCCGCCCCGGCGAACCAGCGCGGCGGCGAGCCCTTCGCGGACCAGCTCGCGGTCGTCCAGGCCGAGCACCTCCAGCGCGGCCGCCGCGTCGGCCGTCTCGCCCGGACCGGCCGGAATGCCTTGCGCCCGCAAGGCCCGCACGAACTCGGCGAGCCGGCCGGTCAGGCCCGGCGCGGTGGTCATGACGCGTCCAGCACCTGGTCGAGGCTCAGCCCGGCCCCGGCCTTCGCGATGTCGTCCTGATGCTTCAGCACGACGCCGAGGCTTTCGCGCACCACGCGCTCGTCGAGCGCGCCCGCGCCCAGCTCCAGCAGCGTGCGCGCCCAGTCGACGGTCTCCGCCACCGACGGCAGTTTCCGCAGGTCCATCGCCCGCAGCGCGGCGATCACGCGCACCACCGAATCCGCAAGCGCGGCCTCGATGCCGGGCACCTTCAGCCGGACGATCTCGCGTTCGAGGTCCTCGTCCGGGAAATCGATGTGCAGGAACAGGCACCGCCGCCGCAGCGCCTCGGACAGCTCGCGCGTCGCGTTCGACGTCAGCACCACGAACGGCTGCTGCGTCGCGGTGATCGTGCCGAGTTCGGGCACGGTCACCTGGAAATCGCCGAGCACCTCCAGCAGCAGGCCCTCGATCTCGACGTCGGCCTTGTCCGTTTCGTCGATCAGCAGCACGGTCGGCTCGGTGCCGGAAATCGCGGTGAGCAGCGGGCGGCGCAGCAGGAATTCCTCGCCGAAGATGTCCGTGCGCGCCTCGTCCCACGTCTCGTCGCGGCCAGCGGTGATCCGCAGCAGCTGCTTCGCGTGGTTCCACTCGTACAGCGCGCGGGCCTCGTCGATGCCCTCGTAGCACTGCAGCCGCACCAGCCGCGAGCCGGTGACCTCGGCGACCGCCGTGGCCAGCGCGGTCTTGCCGACCCCGGCCGGCCCCTCGACCAGCAGCGGTTTCCCCAGCCGGTCGGCGAGGAACACCGTGGTCGCGACCGCGGTCGACGCGAGGTATCCGGCCTCGGCCAACTGCGCCGACACATCGTCGACGGACGAGAAAAACCCGGTGCCCACGTCGCCTCCTAAGCAATCGCTCACCCGCACTGTACTGGGCGGTCGCCACCGAAGACGTCCCGGCGACCAGACATCGGATCTAAGCCCGGGCGCGCGACTCAAGAGCGCCGCGAAGCCTGGCATTCCTCCGACGTATGCCGAGCACCGGAAACGTCGTCACGGCAGGCTGGGAATGACCTGGTCCACCAATTGTTTCGCGACCGCGCAGGACCCTTCGTTGCCCACGGATCGATCGAGGTGCGGCAGCCGCACACGCCTCCCGTCACCGCAGGCGTCCGTTCTCGCGAACGCCTCCGACGGACCGGCACCGAGACGGCGACAGCCAACCCCAGAGCCACCCGCCTGATCATGGCCACGCATAGTACGGAGCCGAATGGGATGTCGCGCACGAAACCGGACTTTGCACCGCTACCCGGATGTCACCCACCGTGCGCGGACACCTCGCGGGCTAGCATCGCGGCGTGACTTACGTTGCCGCAGACCACCGTTACGACTCGATGCCCTACCGCCGTTGCGGGCGGAGCGGCCTGAAGCTGCCCGCGATCTCGCTCGGACTGTGGCACAACTTCGGGAACGACCGCCCGCTCACCGTCCAGCGCGACATCGTCCGGCGCGCCTTCGACCTGGGCATCACGCACTTCGATCTGGCCAACAACTACGGCCCGCCTTACGGCAGCGCCGAGGAGAACTTCGGCCGGTTGCTGGCGAGCGACCTCAAGCCGTACCGCGACGAGCTGATCATCTCGACGAAGGCCGGCTACGACATGTGGCCCGGTCCGTACGGCGAGCGGGGTTCGCGGAAGTACCTGCTGGCCAGCCTCGACCAGTCGCTGGGACGGATGGGGCTGGACTACGTCGACATCTTCTACTCGCACCGGTTCGACCCGGAGACGCCGCTGGAGGAGACCGTCGGCGCGCTCGACCGGGCGGTTCGGTCGGGCAAGGCGTTGTACGTCGGGATCTCGTCCTACAACTCCGCGCGGACCGCGGAAGCCGCCCAAATGCTGCGGGATTTGGGCACGCCGCTGCTGATTCACCAGCCGTCGTACTCGATGTTCAACCGCTGGACCGAGGCTGACGATCTGCTCGGGACGCTCGAGCAGGCCGGGGCCGGGTGCATCGCGTTTTCGCCGCTGGCGCAGGGATTGCTGACGAACAAGTACCTTTCCGGGGTCCCGTCGGATTCCCGGGCGGCGCAAGGGAAATCGCTGAATCCGGACACGATCACCGAGGAGAAGCTCGGCAAGATCCGGGCGCTGGGCGAGATCGCCGAGCGGCGCGGGCAGACGCTGGCGCAGCTCGCGCTGGCCTGGGCGTTGCGGGATCCGCGGATGACGTCGCTCGTGATCGGGGCCAGCAGCGTGAAGCAGCTGGAGGACAACGTGGCCGCGCTGGACAACCTGTCGTTCACCGGCGAGGAGCTGGCCGAGATCGACCAGCACGCCACCGAAGAAAACATCAACATCTGGAAGCGGTCCTCGGACGGATGACCCGCCGCAGCCGGAGGTTCGGGCTACCCGAGCCTCCGGCCGAACTCGCCGTAGACCGTCTCCCCGTCCAGAAAAGCTTGGTGCGCCAGGGTAATTCGCCGCGCCTTCGACGGCCGCAATTGCGGCCGCGCGGCCTCGAGGTCAAGGAACTCGAACCGGCTCACTTCGTCCGCTTCCAGGCGGATGGCACCGATCTGCTCGCGGCTCAGCACACCTCCGTCGAAGATGAACTGCAGGCTGTCCCGCCAAACGCCGTGCGTGGGCAGCCAATCGACGACGAGAAGACGCCCCACCGGCACGTCGATGCCGAGTTCTTCGCGGACCTCTCGACGGCACGCCGCCAGCGGCGACTCGTCGTCTTCGACCAAGCCGCCCGGGATCTCCAGGAACGGCTTGTAGGTCGGACAGACGAACAGGATCCGACCGCGTTCGTCGCGCGCGAGCACTCCCGCGGCCGCGTTCTTGCGCGGAAACCGGGCGGCGATGCCGGGATTGAACTCGACCTCGGGCTCGCCCTCGTCCCGAAGATCGCCCGCGAAAACGGCATCGTCGCCGCAGTGGCTGGCCGGGTGGTCGGTCATGATCAGCCGCGTGCCGCGCGGATCGTCTCCGCCGCCCACTTCGCCCAATCCCGTTCCATCGCCGCGTAGCGCTTGCCCCATTCCAGGGCCAGGCGGCCGTACAGCGACGGGTCGCTGTCATCCCAGTCGACTGAGGCCTCCAGCGCCGCCAGCTCGTCGACCAGGCCCTTCGCGAAGTCCCCGTGGCGGGACAGGAACCCCCGCGCCTCCTCCGGCGTGACCTCGCCCAGGAAGTACACCCGCAACAGCATCTCGTTGCGCCGAGCCGCGGGCGGCCGCTCCTCCAGCAGCCACGTGCGCAATTCCGACCGCCCGGCGTCGGTGATCGCGTACTCCTTGCGCCCGCGCGGACCCTCGGCGGACACCTCGATCAGGTCCGCACCCTCCAGCTTGCCCAGTTCCCCGTACAGCTGGCTCTGCGTGGCCGTCCAGACGCTCGACATCGCCGTCTCGAAGCGTTTCAGCAGGTCATAGCCGCTTCCGGGGGCGGTGGCGAGCAGCCCCAGCACCGCGTGTCGCAAGGTCATGCGCCCACCTTACCTTCCACTATTGACATGTCCAGCCAGGACCTTCTAGCTTTGACATGTCACCGCAGGAACGTGAGCGAGGGGTCCCGATGAACTACCTGAAGAGTTTCCTTCCGTGGATCGCCTTCGCGGTCGTGTCCACGCAGGCCGACTGGCGGTGGTCCGGGCTGACCGGACTGGTGCTCGCGGGCGGGCTCCTCCTGCTGGAACGCCGGCGCGGCAAGGGCTGGGACACGTTGTTCATCGAGGTCTCCGCGGTCGTCTTCTTCGCGGCGCTTTCGATCTGGTCGTTCAGCGATCCGGCCTCGCCGCTCAAGGACTACGTCGGCGCGCTCACCGATCTTTGGCTGGCAGTGACCGCCTGGGGCTCGCTCGCCGCGAAACGGCCGTTCACGCTCGGGATCGCGAAAACCATGGTTCCGCCGGAAATCGCCGCCACCGCGGTGTTTCGCCGGGTCAATGTCGTCATCACCGCGGTGTGGGCGGCCAGCTTCACGGTCGCCGGGATCGCCGAAGCCGTTCTGCTGCATTTCGCGCCGCACGCCACCGTCGGTTTGATCATTCTCAAGGTGCTCGGCTTCGCGATTCCGGTCTCGTTCACCATCCGTTACCCGCGCATCGTCCGGGCTCGTGCCCAGAAAGCGTGAATCCATGGCTACCACTGATTTCCACCTCAAGGGCCATTACGCCCCAGTCCACGACGAACTCACCGCCTACGACCTGCCGGTCACGGGTTCGCTGCCGCCGGAGCTCAGCGGCTGGTATCTGCGCAACGGGCCGAACCCGAGACAGGACAGCGCGCATTGGTTCACCGGAGACGGAATGGTGCACGGCGTCCGGCTCGAAAACGGCCGCGCGGCCTGGTATCGCAACCGCTGGGTGCGCACCGAAAGCTTCGACATCCCGAATCCGGTGCTCTACAACGCCGACGGAACGCGAAACCTGAGATCGAGCGTCGCCAACACCCACGTCGTCAATCACGCCGGACGCACGCTCGCACTCGTCGAATCCTCGCTGCCGTATGAAATCACCACCGACCTCGACACCGTCGGCGTCTACGATTTCGACGGCAAGCTCGCTGATGCGATGACCGCGCATCCCAAGATCTGCCCGGAAACCGGCGAGCTGCATTTCTTCGGCTACGGCAGCCTCACCGCCCCGCACGTGAGCTACTACCGCGCCGACGCCGCCGGCGAACTCGTGCTGCGGCAGCCGATCGACGTGCCCGGCTTGACGATGATGCACGACTTCGCGCTCACCCGGCGGCACGTCGTGTTCTTCGACCTGCCGGTGGTGTTCGACCACGGAACCGACGGCGGCATGCCGTTCCGCTGGAGCGACACGTACGGCGCACGCCTCGGCCTGCTCAGCCGCGAACGCCCGGCGGACGGCGTGCGCTGGTTCGAGATCGACCCCTGCTACGTCTTCCACACCCTCAACGCGCACGACACCGCCGACGGCCGGATTGTGGTGCACGTCGTGCGGTACGAGCATCTGTCCCGGCCGGGCGTCCCGGACCCGAAGGGCGTGCTGTGGCGGTGGACGATCGACCCCCTCGCGGGCACGGTAACCGAGGATCTGCTCGACGACCGCGACGGCGAGTTCCCCCGCATCGACGACCGGCTCGCCGGGCTCGACGCCCGTTTCGGGCACGTCACCGGACGGCACGGTCCGCAGGGTCCGCTCGTTCTCCGCCGCTACGACCTGCACACGAACGCCTCGCGCGAGCATCTGTTCCCGGAAGGACACCTCCCGGGAGAAGCGGTGTTCGTTCCGGCGGACGACCGGCCGGACGGCGCGGGCTGGCTGCTCACGTACGTCTACGACGGACCGAACGACCGCAGCGACTTGGTGGTGCTCGACGCGCAGGACATCGAGGCGGATCCGGTCGCGACGGTCCATCTGCCGGGCCGCGTGCCGGCCGGCTTCCACGGCAACTGGCTGCCCGACGCCTGATCCGGTCAACTAGCGGACGGCAAACTCTGCGTGCCGTCCCCGGGTTGCGCCCGCCGAGCCCGTATCGTCGGGACCGAGACGTCCGCCCGCCCTCTCCCGAGCCGGAAGAAAAGAAACTTTCCTGCCAAAGCGGGGCGAATCCGGTTACCGTGGCAGGACGGAAGTCCGAACGGGAAGGAAACTCAGCAGGTGGCAGGGTCGGGTACACCACCGGTCGGCACCCCGGCCGGGATGCGCATGATCAACCAGCGGGCGGTGCTCGACCTGCTGCGCCGCGGCGGGCCCGCGACGCGGCCGCAGGTGGCGAAGGACACCGGGCTGTCGAAACCCACGGTGAGCCAGGCGCTGCTCGCGCTGGAGGCCGCCGGGCTCGCGCGCGCGACCGGGCACACGTCCACCGGCACCGGCCGCTCGGCGGTGCTCTACGAGGCGGACCCGACCGCGGGTTACGTGCTGGGCCTGGACATCGGCCGCGAGCACATCCGGGTCGCGGTCGCCGACCTCGGCCGCACCACGGTCGCCCGGCGCGACGTCCGCAACACGGCCCGCTCCGGCAGCGCGCTGATCTCCGCGCTGGGCAAACTGGCGACGGACATCGTGGCCGAGGCCGGCCTGACGAACGACGACATCGTGGTCCGCGTGCTGGGCTCCCCCGGCGTCGCGGACCCGGTCAAACGCTGTTTCCGGCACGCACCGAACCTGCCCGGCTGGGGCCGTCCGGGGCTGCTCGACGATCTGGAGCAGGTGCTCGGGCCGGAACTGGTGGTGGAGAACGACGCGAACCTCACCGCGGTCGGCGAATGGGAAAGCGGTGCCGCGCGCGGAGCGTCGGTGGTCGGCTGCATCACCATCGGCACCGGTGTCGGCATGGGATTGATGGTCGACGGTCGCGTTTTCCGCGGCGCTACCGGCGCGGCGGGCGAAATCGGCTACCTGCCCTACGGCCGCACGCATGTCGCTGACGAACCCAGCGAACCGCCCGCGCGCGGGCACCTGGAGGAGGCCACCGCCGCACAGTCGGTGGTGCGCGGCGCACGCGAACTTGGCCTGGGCACAGCGCGATCGGCGCGCGAAGTGTTCCGCCTCGCCCGCGAGGGTGACGAATTGGCACAGCGCGCGGTGTCCGAGGAAGCCGACCGGCTCGCGTACACCGTCGCTTCGGTGGCCGCGGTCATCGACCCGGAACTGATCGTCCTCGGCGGCGGGGTCGGGACGGCGGCGGATCTGCTGCTGGAACCGATCGACCGGGCGCTTCGCGCGTTCACCCCGCTCACAACGACTGTGGTGCAAGGCGAACTCGGCGACGACGGTGTCCTCACCGGTGCGATCAGCGTCGGCCTGCGCGCGGCGGAACGGCTGGTGTTCGATCGCCGCGTAGGCGCCGCCTGACGCTCGGTAAACGTCGTGCCGCGGCCCGCGAATGTCACCCGGGACCGGTACGTTGCAGGCATGATCGGACTGCCCGACACCATCACCGCCTGCCTCTTCGACCTGGACGGCGTACTGACCGGGACGGCCGTGCTCCACCGCGAGGCGTGGAAACGGACGTTCGACGAATATCTGCGCGCCCGCGACGGCGCCGGCTTCCAGGAGTTCACCGACGCCGACTACGCGACCTACGTGGACGGTCGTCCCCGGGCCGACGGCGTGCGGGAATTCCTTCGCTCGCGCGGAATCGACCTCCCCGAGGGCACCCCGGACGACGCCGTCGACGCGCCGACGGTGAACGGCATCGGCAACCGCAAGAACGAACTCGTCCTGAAGATCATCGACGAGCGGGGCGTCAATCCGTACCCGGGTTCCGTGCGCTACCTGGAAGAAGCGAAGCGGGCCGGGCTGCGAATCGCCGTAGTGACCTCGTCGGCGAACGGAGCCAAGGTCCTCGACGCGGCAGACCTGTCCCGCTTCGTGGAGGCCCGCGTCGACGGCCTGGTCATCCGCCGCGACCACCTGAAAGGCAAGCCGGCGCCCGATTCGTTCCTGGCCGGAGCCAAGGAACTCGGCGTGGACCCGAAGCAGGCGGCGGTGTTCGAGGACGCACAATCCGGCGTCCAAGCGGGCAAGGCCGGCGGTTTCGGTTACGTCGTGGGCGTGAACCGCGAGAACCAGGCAGACGCACTGCGCGCGCACGGCGCCGACGTCGTCGTGGACGACCTCGCCGACCTGCTGGAGGACAAGTGACGGAACTCGGTTACGAATGCTCGCCGTGGGAGCTGCGCTGGCGCGGCCTCGACGTGGATGCGTTGCAGCGCACCGAATCCGCCTTCGCGGTGTCGAACGGACACATCGGGCTGCGCGGCACGCTCGAGGAAGGCGAACCGCGCGGACTGCCCGGCACCTACCTCAACGGCTTCTACGAACAGCACGAACTCCCCTATGCCGAAGGCGGTTACGGCTACCCGGAAGAAGGCCAGACCGTCGTCAACGTGACTGACGGCAAGATCATCCGGCTGCTGGTCGAGGACGAGCCGCTGGACATGCGCTACGGCATCGCGACCGCGCACGACCGCGTGCTCGACTTCCGCCGGGGCACGCTGCGCCGCGTCACCGAATGGTCCTCCCCCACCGGCAGGCGCGTGCGGGTGACCACCGAACGGCTGGTTTCCTTCACCCAGCGAGCGGTCGCCGCGATCCGCTACGAGGTCGAGCCGCTCGACGAGGACCTGCAGCTCGTCGTGCAGTCCGACCTGCTGGCCAACGAACCGGTCGAGTCCGACACCCGCGACCCGCGCGTCGCCGCCGCGCTCGACGCGCCGCTGGTCGGCGAGTTCTGCCACGCCGCGGGCTACCAAGCAGTGCTGGTGCACCAGACCCGGATGTCCGGGCTGCGCGTCGCCGCCGCGATGGACCACAAGATCGAGGTCGACGACGGCCTGCGCACCCGCATCCACGCCGAGGAGGACCTCGCCCGGCTCACCGCCGCGGTCGACGTGCCCAAGGGCGGACGGCTGCGGGTCACCAAGTTCCTCGCCTACGGCTGGTCCGCGCAACGGTCCGCTCCAGCCCTGCGCGCGCAAGTCGAAGCCGCACTCGCGGGCGCCCGGCAGACCGGTTGGAAGGGACTGGCCGCCGAACAACGGGAGTTCCTCGACGATTTCTGGGCCACTTCGGACATCGAAATCGACGGCGACCCGGAACTCCAGCAGGCCGTCCGGTTCGCGCTTTTCCACCTGTTGCAGGCCGGCGCCCGCGGCGAAACCCGGGCTATCGCCGGAAAAGGCCTCACCGGACCGGGGTACGACGGGCACGCGTTCTGGGACAGCGAGACGTTCGTGCTGCCGGTGCTGACGTACACGATGCCGGACGCCGCCCGCGACGCCCTCGGCTGGCGACACTCCACAATAGACAAAGCGAGAGAACGCGCGACGCAACTCGGCTTGCGCGGCGCGGCTTTCCCGTGGCGGTCCATCAACGGCGCCGAATGCTCGGCGTATTGGCCAGCCGGTACGGCGGCGTTCCATGTCAGCGCGGATATCGCCGACGCCGTCGTGCGGTATGTGAACGCCACCCAGGACGAGCATTTCGAGCGCACCTGCGGAGCGGAACTGCTCCTGGAAACCGCGCGGCTGTGGGCGTCTCTCGGGCATTTCGACCACCATGGCCACTTCCGCATCGACGGCGTCACCGGGCCTGACGAGTACTCCGCGGTGGCGGACAACAACGTCTACACGAACCTGATGGCGCGCAAGAACTTGCTCGCCGCGGCCGACGTGTGCCGCCGCCATCCGGACATCGCCGCACAGTTCGAAGTGGACACTCCGGAGATCGATTCCTGGCTCGCCGCGGCGGAGGCGATGGCGCTGCCGTACGACCAGGAACTCGGCGTGCACCCGCAGTCGGAAGGCTTCCTGCAGCACGACGAGTGGGATTTCGCCGCCACCGACGAGGATTTCTACCCGCTGCTGCTGAACTACCCGTACTTCGACCTGTACCGCAAGCAGGTCGTCAAGCAGGCCGACCTCGTGCTGGCGCTGCACCTCTGCGGCGATTCCTTCAGCCCGGAGGAAAAAGCCCGCGACTTCGCCTATTACGAAGCACGGACCGTCCGGGACTCTTCGCTGTCCGCTGGCACGCAGGCCGTGATCGCGGCAGAGGTCGGACACCTGCAGCTGGCGTACGACTACCTCGCCGAAGCCGCGCTGACGGACCTGCACGACGTGCACAACAACGTCCGCAACGGCCTGCACATGGCGTCGCTGGCCGGTGCCTGGCAGGCCGCGGTGGCCGGGTTCGGCGGCCTGCGCGACTACGGCGGCCAACTGTCGTTCGCGCCGCGGCTGCCGGACGAGCTCGGCGGCCTCACGTTCCGTCTCGCCTTCCGCGAATCCCGGTTCCAGGTGTCGATCCGGCACGGCGCGGCGACGTACCGGGTGCTCAACGGACCGCCGCTGGACCTGATCCACCACGGCGAGCGATTCACCGTGACCGAGGAACCGGTGGAGCTGCAGATCCCGAAGTTGGACCCGGGCCCCGCGCCGGTCCAGCCGATCGGGCGCGCTCCGGCGCGGCGGGACGCGTCGAAGGTGCGGCAGTTCGACCGGAGCTGACTCGTGAGCGGCGATCCCGGTTCTCACGGGGATCGCCGCTCACCAGGCTTACGCGGAAGGTGCCGAGGCGGTCAGAAGCCGCCACCACTCACGACGGCACGTCGTCCGTGCCCGGCACCCGCGGCACCTCATCCGTCCGGGACGGGCTCAGATCCGGCCCCGGGGCGTTGGCCACCTCGCCGGGCAGCTCGTCCGAGTCCGGCAGCTCGCGTTTGCGGCGCGCGGGGAACGGCGAGTCCTCGTCGTCGTCCTCGGACCGGTCGCGGGGGTGGAATTCGCTGCGCGGGGTCATGGTTCCGGGATACCCGGTTTATCGCCCTCGCACCAGGGAGTTCACGCGGCCGGACGCGATCGTTGCTTGCCGGTCGCGTCCGTGAGCTGGTCCAGCAACGTCAGCAGCAGCCCGTCCCGGGTCGACCACGGGCAGATCGTCAGCTTCCCGCCCGCGACCGTCAGCAGCGCCTCCGCGACGACCGCGCCGCCGAGCGCCTGCTGGGCTCGCTGCCGCGAAATGCCCGGCAGCTGCGCCCGTCGCGCGAACGGCATCGCCGACAGCCGCGGGATCCACGCGCGCACGTCGTCCAGGTGCAGCTCACGGGCTTTGCCCGGCCGGTCGCCCGCCAGCCGCGCCAGCTGCCGCAGCACCTTCGAGCAGCCGACCACGCGGTGTTCGGCCAGCTCTTCCTTCACGTCGCCCAAGGCGGCGGAGACTTCCTCCAGCACGTGGTCACGCAGCGCGCGCACGTGCTTGCTGCGCACCGGCGGTTCGGCGGGCAGCCAGTCGCGAGTGACCGACCGGGCGCCCAGAGGCAGCGACCGCGCGAAAGTAGCCTGCTCGCCGGCTCCGGCGGACAGCTCGACGGTGCCGCCGCCGATGTCGAGCGCCAGCAGCGGGCCGCCAGACGCGCCGTACCAGCGGCGCGCGCCGACGTAGGTCAGTTCCGCCTCCCGGCGGCCGGAGAGAAACCGCAGTTCGACCCCGGTTTCGCCAGCCACTTCCCGGACCGCGTCACGGGAGTTGACCGCATCCCGAATTGACGACGTGGCCAGCGGAAATACGTCCTTGACGCCGTGCTCGCGGGCGAATTCCATGCCGCTGGAAACGGCCTTGGCAATAGCCGCGATGCCGCACTCGCTGAGCCGTCCGTCGTCGTCGAGTTCGCGGTCGAGCCGCAGCCGGGTCTGGTGCGTCAACGCCGGGTCGAGCGGGGATCCGCCGGGTTCGAGCACGACGAGCCGGGCGCTGAACGAACCCACGTCCAGCACCGCGGCGGCGGATCCTTCGATTCTGCGCACAGCCCGGCCTACCTCGCTTTCGCCCCGCCCGGATTCCCCGTTGAACCCGTTCTTACTCTCGAATTCGCGCCCCGCGCGGAGAGTTGACGGCATTTCGACGGCGGCATCGACCCGGGGTGCGGTTTTTTCACACCCCAGTGGCCCGCATCATACCGGACCTATCCGAGCAGCTCCTTCAGCTTGGCGACGGCGGCCACCCGGGCCTCGCGTCCGGGCTGCAGCGGGTTGACCGCCAGCGTGGTCGCGCCGGCCTCCTTGAACGCCGCCAGCCGCTCCTTCACATACCCCGCCGGACCGACCAGCGAGGTGGCGCGCAGCAGCTCCGTCGGGACCGCCGCGGCGGCTTCTTCCTTCTTGCCGTCGAGGTACAGGTCCTGGATCTTCTTGGCCTCGGCCTCGTAGCCGTAGTTGCAGGCCAGCGTGTTGTAGAAGTTCTTGCCGCGCGCGCCCATCCCGCCGATGTACAGCGCGAACACCGGGCGCACCCAGTCGAGCAGGCCCTCGACGTCGTCGCCGATCGCCAGCGGCGGCGCGGCGAACACGTCCAGCTCGCCCAGCTCCGGGTCGCGCTTGGCCTTGCCCTCGGCCAGCGAGTCGCCCCAGACGTCGGCGGCCTTCTCCGGGTGGAAGAAGATCGGCTGCCAGCCCTCGGCGACCTCGGCGGCCAGCGCGACGTTCTTCGGCCCGAGCGCGGCGAGCACGACCGGGATCCGCTCGCGCACCGGGTGGTTGATCAGCTTCAGCGGCTTGCCGAGCCCGGTGCCCTGGTCCGCGGGCAGCGGGATCGTGTAGTGCTTGCCGTCGTGCACGACGCGCTCGCGCTTCCACACCTGGCGGCAGATCTCGATGATCTCGCGGGTGCGGCCGATCGGCGCGTCGTACTTCACGCCGTGGAAACCCTCGATGACCTGCGGCCCGGACGCGCCGAGGCCGAGGGTGAAGCGGCCGTCGGACACGAAGTCCAGCCCGGCCGCGGTCATCGCGGTGAGGCTCGGCGTGCGGGTGTAGATCTGGAAGATGCCCGACATCAGGCCGACGCGCTCGGTCTTCGCGGCGAGGTAGCCGAGCTGGCTCACCGCGTCGAAGCTGTAGGCCTCGGGGACGAACACGATGTCGAGCCCGACCCGTTCCAGCTCCACGATGTCCGCGACGCTTTCGGCGAACCCTCCCGAGTAGCTGACGCCGGTGCCGATCCTCATCGATCCCTCATTCCCGTGCCGGTCGACTGTGACTAAGCGTTTGCTCATTATGCGGCCGCTCGGGTGACGACGCTACGGCGTGGGTCACACCACAGCGGGCGCCACCGTCCCGCGCACCTCGCCGAACCCGATCCGGGCACCGGCTGGACCAGGCGCGGAGGCGGTGATGACGACCTCGTCGCCGTCCTCCAGGAAGGCGCGGGTCTCCTCGCCGACCGCGAGCGGTTCGCGACCGCCCCAGCTCAGCTCCAGCAGCGAACCGCGCTGGTCCTTCGCCGGACCAGTGACCGTGCCGGACGCGTACAGGTCGCCGGTGCGCAGGCTCGCGCCGTTCACCGTGAGGTGCGCGAGCTGTTGCGCGGCCGTCCAGTACTGGGTGGCGAACGGCGGGCTGGACACGAGGTGGCCGTTGATCCGGATCTCCAGCGCCAGGTCGAGACTCCACGACTCGGCACCGCGCAGGTACTCGAACGGCTCCGGATCCTGCGCGGGTTGCGGCACCCGGGCGTGCTCCAGCGCGGCGAGCGGGACCAGCCACGGCGACATGGAGGTGGCGAACGATTTGCCGAGAAACGGCCCGAGCGGCTGCATTTCCCAGCCCTGCAGGTCCCGCGCCGACCAGTCGTTGACCAGGCAGACGCCGAAGACGTGGCGAGGGAACTCGTCGATCGGCACCGGAACGCCCAGTTCGGATCCCACGCCGACGACGAAGCCGACCTCCGCCTCGAAGTCGAGCAGCTTGGACGTTCCGAACGACGGTTCGGCCGCCTTGCGCGGTTTCCGTTGCCCCGCCGGGCGAATCACCGGAGTGCCGGACGCGACGACCGTGCCCGCGCGGCCGTGGTAGCCGATCGGCAGGTGTTTCCAGTTGGGCGGCACCAGATCGTCCCCGCCGCTGAAGACCCGGCTGGCGTTGAGCGCGTGCTGCTCGCTGGAGTAGAAGTCGACGTAGTCCGCGACTTCCACCGGCAGATGGCTCGTGATTTCGTCGCGGGGCACCAGATGCGGCCGGACCCGGTCGGCGTGGCGCGGTTCGCTGAGCCATTCGCGGACCCGCGCCCGCACGCCGGCCCAGACGTCCGGGCCGGCGGCGAGCAACGGGTTCAGCACGCCCGCGCCGAGCAGGCGGCCGAAGGACTCCCCCTCGGCCGCCGCGCTCAGGTCGAGCACCTGGTCTCCGACCGCGACGCCGGCCCGGCGGGTCCGCTCGCCGTGCGAGAAGACGCCGTAGGGCAGGTTGTCGAGACCGAAGAGGGTGTCGGCCGGAAGGTCGAGCCAGGTCACGCGGAAGCCTCCGCGATCCACGCGCCGACTACAGTGTCCAATGTGGACAGCGGGAGAATTCCGTTGCCCAGTACGACGTCGTGGAACGCGCGGATGTCGAACCGGTCGCCGAGCGCCTTTTCGGCCTCGGCGCGGACGCGCTGGATTTCCAGCCGTCCCACCATGTAGCTCAGCGCCTGGCCCGGATTCGCGACGTACCGGTCGATCTCGGCCTCGATCTCCATCTTCGCCATCGGCGTGTTCTCCACCAGGTAGTCGACCGCCTGCTGGCGGCTCCAGCCCAGCGCGTGCAGGCCGGTGTCGACCACGAGCCGCCCGGCCCGCATGGAGTCCTGGGCGAGCATGCCGAAGCGGGCGACGTCGTCGGAGTACAGGCCCATCTCGTCGGCGAGACGCTCCGCGTACAGGCCCCAGCCCTCGATGTAGGCGTTGAACGGCGCGATCCGGCGCAGCAGCGGCAGATCGGTGAGTTCCTGCGCGAAGGTGAGCTGGAAGTGGTGTCCCGGAACGGCTTCGTGGAACGCGATCCCCTCGCTGGTGAAGCGCGGCCGCGAATTCGCCTCGTAGGTGTTCGCGTAGTACGTGCCGGGGCGGGAACCGTCGAACGCGGCCTGCAGGTAGTAGGCGATGGTGCCGCTCGCCGCGTCCGCCTCAGGGACCGGCTCGACCTCGCACTTCGCGTCCGGCACCCGGGAGAACCATTGCGGGGCAACGGCTTCCGCTCGGACGATGGCCGCCCGCGCGCCTTCCAACAGCTCCTCGCCGTCGCGCCAGCGCAGCTCCGGATCGTTGCGGAGGCGGTCGAAGATCTCCGACAGTTCCCCGGTGCCGAACACGCGCGTGCCCAGTTCGCGGTACTCCTCGGCCAGCTTCTCGCCCATCCGCAGGCCGGTGTCGTGCAACTCCTGCGCGGTGCGGTCGGTGGTGGTGTGCACCCGGATCAGGCCCTGGTACTTCTCCAGCCCGCCCGGGAGGTGGCTGATGCCCGGCTGGCTGTCCGTCTTCGAAACCGGCAACACCTCCTCGGCGAGGAAGTCGCGGTAGCGCCGGTACGCGGGCCGCACGACCTCGGCGAGCAGCCGATCGCGCTCCGCCGCGAAGCCCTCGACCTCGACCGCCGGCGTGACGCGGAACGGGTCGCCCTCCTCGTTCGCGAGATAGCGCTCGACGTACTCGATTCCGATGCGCACCAGGAAGTCCGGCGGCGCGAACCCGTCCGCGACGGTCGTCCGCTGGGCCTCGATCACGCCGTCGAGGAAGCCGCCGACCGCCGCCAGCCGGGCGAGGTAGTCGCGGGCCTTGTCCGCGTCGTCCGGGACCAGCGCGGGGAGGATGGTGACCAGGTTCAGCGCGGGCGCGCTGAACCCGTCGCTCACCGCGAAGCCGGACAGCCGCGAGTCGATCGTGTCGATCGCGCCGCGGGCGTGGGTGCGGACCACCTCGCGCGTGATGACCTCGGACGCGGTCAGCCCGGCCGGATCGATCGCGTCGGCGCGCTCGGCGATCGCGGCGTACTCGGCCCGGTGGCGCTCGGCCGCGGCGAGACTCGGGTCGGCGAGTTTGGTGTGGTCGCCGGGAAGTCCGAGGACGGTCCGCTCCAGCGGCTCCGCCTCGAAGCTCAGCTCGACCAGCTCGTCGGCCAAGCCGAGGACGGTGTCGCCGTGGCCAGCCACCCACTCGGTGACCACGGCGTCCAGCACCGACAGCGGCAGGGAGCCGCCGGAGAGGATCGTGTCGTGGAACGCCTTGATGTCGAAACGGCTGCCGAGCCGCTGTTCGGCCTGCTTGCGCAGCCGCTCGATTTCCAGCCGCCCCACCATGTACGCGAGCGCCTGGCCCGGGAAGCCGAGGTACCGGTCGACCTCGGATTCGATCTCGACCTGCGCCATCGGCGTGTGCTCGAGCAGGTAGTCGACCGCCTGCTGGCGGCTCCAGCCCAGCGCGTGCAGGCCGGTGTCGACGACCAGCCGCCCGGCCCGCATCGACTCCATCGTCAGCATGCCGAGCAGCGACACGTCGTCGGAGTACAGGCCCATCTCGTCGGCGAGGCGCTCGGTGTAGAGGCCCCAGCCCTCGGCGTACGCGGTGAAGTTGCCGACGCGGCGCAGCAGCGGCAGATCGGTGAGGTCGAGCGCGGTGCTGAGCTGGAAGTGGTGGCCCGGGATCGCCTCGTGGAACGCGATGACCTCGGCGGTGTGCCGGAACCGCTCGGTGGCCTGGTGGGTGTTGGCGAAGTAGACGCCCGGGCGGGACCCGTCGGCGGCGGGCGGCATGTAGTACGCCGGGGGCGCGCCGGGCGCGGAATCCTCCGGCACCGCCTCGACGGTCCACGGGTGCTGCGGGATGTGGCCGAACCAGTTCGGCGCCTCGGCCTCGGCGCGGGAAATCGCCGTGCGGGCGGTTGCGAGGAGGTCTTCGGCGCTCGTCCAGCGGAGCTTCGGGTCGGTGCGCAGCCGCTCGAAGATCTCCGGCAGCTCGCGAGTGCCGAACACACGCTCGCCGAGGGCCTGGTACTGCTCGACCTGGCCGGCGATCACCGCGAGGCCGGTGTCGTGCAGCTCCTGCGGGGTGCGGTTGCTGGTGGTGTGGGTGCGGGCGAGGCGGGCGTAGATCTCGTCGCCGCCGGGGAGCCAGGAGACGCCGCCCTTGTCGTCCGGGCGGCCGTGCGGGAGGACCTCGGCTTCGAGGAAGTCGCGGTACTCGCGGAAGCCCGGCCGGGCGACCTCGCGGAGGATCTGCTCGCGGCGGGCGGCGAAGCCCTCGTCCGGGGCGGGCTGGCGCAGCAGCGGGTCGTTCTCGGGCTCGGCCAGGTAGCGGTCGAGGTGCGCGATGGCGGCCTTGACCAGGCGTTCGATCGGCAGGAGACCGGCGGCGATCCCGTCGCGGTGACGTTGCGCGACCGCGCGGAGGTACTCGGGGATCTCGCTGAGCCTGCCGAGATGCGCCTCGGAGGTTTCGGCGGTGACGGTGACCATCGGCAGCGCGGACAGAAGCCCGGAGGCGGGGCCGACGAAGAGGTCGGTGACGGTGAAGTCGACGACCCGGCTGTCCATCCGGTCGAGGTTTCCGTCGACGGAGCTGAGCAGGACGTCGCGAGTGACGCGATCGGCGGCGTCGAGCCCGGCCGGGTCGATCGCCTCGGCGCGCTCCCGGATGCCGGCGAGCTTCGCGCGGAACTCCGCCTCCGCCGCGGCCGACGGATCGCCGAGCCCCGGCGCGTCCGGCCGGATGCCGAGAATGGCGGCGTCGAGCGGTTCGTGGTCGAACGACGCCTCGACGAGCTCGTCGGCGAGATCGGAAACGACGGACATCGGCGGTGACCCCCAGGGTAGGCGGAGAAGGTGCGATTCCGACCCTAATCGAGACGGGGGCGACGACGCCCGCGTCCCGGGGCGACGGCCTTCTTCCGGGCGCAGGAACGTTCCGGGCCGTGGAACCTGGGGCGTTGCGGAGGAGCTGGTCAGGGCGGCTGAGCAGGGGGCGGCCTCGGCGCGCGGTTCGTTGCGGGGGCCGGTTCCGCGTCTCGGGCCTCGGCCGGTTGTCGCCGCTCGGGCGCGAGGGAAGAGGGAAGGGCGCCGCTGCCCTGACCAGGGCCGGGGCGCGGGGAGGCTGGGCGGGGTGCCCGGTTCCGCGTCGGCTGCTCCCCGGAGGCACGACTCCGCCAGGCTCCCCGGCCAACGGCGTTCGGCTGTCCGGCGCGAGGCACGCCGGGCACGGGGTACCGGTTCCGCGTCGGCCGCCCCTGGAGGCACGACCCGCGAGGCTCCCCGGCCAGCGGCTGGCCAGCGGTGCTCGGCTGTCCGGCGCGAGGCAGGCCGGGTGCGGGGCACCGGTTCCGCGTCGGCCGCTCCTCGGAGACACAACCCCGCCAGGCTCCCCGGCCAGCGGTGTTCGGCTGTCCGGCGCGGTGGCGCGGGGCACGCCGGGCGCGGTGGTGCGGCCGGGTCCGGCGGGAGAGGCGGTAGCGTTGCCGGAGTGGCCGTGACCGATCCCGCCGACATCCGCCTGCTCGCCGCGCTCGCCGAGCTGGGCAAGGGGGCTGTGCACGAGCTGGCGGCGAAGGTCGGGATGGATCCGCGGGAGGTCGCGTACCGGCTGGTCGCGCTGTCCGGCAGCGGGTTGCCGCTGCTGGTCGGGGTCGAAAGCGACCCCAACGGTCTTCGTGCGGCGATTTCGGGGGCCCAGGCTTCGTGGCAGCGTCCGCAGGCTCCGGGGTATCCGGGCGGCGGGCCCGGGTCGGCGCCGTTCCCCGCCGCGCCGATGCAGGGGGCCTCCCGGATGCCCGGCTCGATGCCGTCCGGCCCCGCTTCGGCACCGGGATCCCTGCCGTCCGGACCTGCCGCACCCTCCGGTCCGCCCGCGACTCCGATGCCGAACGGCCCGGCATCGTCCGGGATTCCGGCCTCGGGCGGGATGGCCGGGATGGCACCGCCTCCGGGGATGCCGGGCGGCTCTCCCGGCGCGTCCGGTCCGCACTCGCCAGGGCAGGCCGGGATACCCGAATCGCCCGGGATGCCGGGGCATTCCGGCCCGCATCCGCCGGGCCAGCACGGCATGCCCAGTCCCGGGACCTCCGGCCCGCATCCGCCCGGCCAACACGGCATGCCCGGACCAGGGACCTCCGGCCCGCATCCGCCAGGGCAGCACGGCATGCCCGGACCGGGAACCTCCGGCGCGTACCCGCCGGGGCACACCGGGATTCCCGCGACCGGGCCAGGTTCGCCGGGGCAGCCCGGCATGCCCGGTCCCGGGGCTACCGGCGCCTACCCGCCCGGGATGCCCGCCGCGGCACCGGGAGTCTCCGGCGCGTACGCCCCCGGACCGGCCGGGATTTCGGGTGCGTATCCCCCTGCGCCCAACGGGATCCCGGGAATGTCCGGCGCGTACTCCCCCGCGCAGACCGGAATGCCCGCCCCTGCGAACGTCTACAATGGACAGTCCGGGCCGTACCCGGCTCCGGACCCGGCCGTCAGCACGTGGGGCGTCCCGCAGACCGCTTCCTGGGCCCGCGGCGACGACCCGAAGCCCGCCGCCGCACCGGCGAAACAGGGGCGGATCGGCGAGACGATGCAGTCACATGGGCTCGAAGGGGAACAGCTTTCCGTGCAACTGCTGGAAGTCCAGGATCCCGCCGACTTCCTGTTCGGCGCGGCCGGCTACCGGCTCGAGGACGGCGAGCGCTCGGTCGTCGTGCACACCGAGATCACCAACCGCGGGCCGATTCCGTTCGCCTCGCTGCCGGACAACTATCTCGAGCTGGTCACCGACAGCGGCGAGACCGTCGCGAAAGCGCCGGTTTCGCTGACGTCGCGGCCGCCGCACAAAATCGGCGTGCAGCCGGGCGAGACGCTCGGCGGGCACACCGTCTACGTCCTTCCGACCGCGACCCGGGTGGTCTCGGTGCGCTGGAGCCCGCGTCCCGAGCCGGACGAGCGCACCTTGACCTGGGCGGTCAGCTAGTTCCCGTCCCGCAGGATCTCCAGCGCACTGGCCAGATCGTCCGGGTACTCCGCCTCGAACTCCACCCACCGGCCGTCCGCCGGATGCGCGAAACCCAGCGTCCGCGCATGCAGCCATTGCCGCGTCAGGCCGAGCTTCCGGGCCAGCACCGGATCCGCTCCGTAGGTCAGGTCCCCGGCGCACGGGTGGCGCAGCGCGGAGAAGTGCACGCGGATCTGGTGGGTGCGCCCGGTTTCCAGCTTCACGTGCGCCAGCGAAGCCGCCCGGAACGCCTCGACCACCTCGTAGTGCGTGACGCTCGGCCGTCCGCCCGCGACGACCGCGAATTTGTAGTCGTGCCGCGGATGGCGGTCGATCGGGGCGTCGATGGTGCCGCGCGTCGGGTCGGGGTGGCCCTGCACGACGGCGTGGTAGCCCTTGTCGACGGTCCGTTCCTTGAACGCCCGCTTCAGCACGGTGTACGCGTGCTCGCTCTTGGCCACCACCATCACCCCGGTGGTGCCCGCGTCGAGCCGGTGCACGACGCCCTGTCGCTCGGCCGCACCGGACGTCGAGATGCGCAGCCCGGCAGCGGCGAGTCCGCCGACGACGGTCGGGCCGGTCCAGCCGGGGCTGGGGTGCACGGCGACGCCGACCGGTTTCGAAATCACCACGATGTCGTCGTCATCGTGCAGGATCTTCATGCCGTCGACCGGCTCCGCGACGATTTCCGCCGGACGTTCCGGTTCCGGCAGCGTCACCTCGAGCAGCCCGCCCGCGGACAGCCGGTCCGATTTGCCCGCGGGATGCCCGTCGAGGAGCACGTCGCCCGCTGCCGCGAGGTCCGCGACGACGGTGCGGGAGAGCCCGAGCAGTTTGGCGAGCCCGGCGTCGACGCGCATCCCGTCGAGCCCGTCGGGGACGGGCAGCATGCGCGCGCTCACTCGGTTTCCTTCTTCTTGCCGCGGGTGGTGGTGCCGTCGTAGTCCTTGCCGAGCAGGGACAGCAGCACGATCAGCGCGCCGCCGACGCAGATCGCGGAGTCGGCGATGTTGAAGATCGCGAAGCCCTGCCCGTTGGGCGCGAACGCGGAGATGAAGTCCACGACGTGCCCGCGCAGCGGTCCGGGCTCGCGGAAGAATCGGTCGGTGAGGTTGCCGAGCGCGCCGGCGAGCACGAGCCCGAGGCCGATCGCCCAGCCGACCGAGCGCAGCCTGCGCGAGATCCACACGATGGCGATCACGACGCCGGTCGCGACCAGCGCGAGCACCCAGGTCATGCCGGTCGCCATCGAGAACGCGGCACCAGGATTGCGGATGACCTGCAGGTAGATGAGCCCGCCGAGGATCGGCTTGGGCTCCTTGCCCTCGAGATTGGCGACCACGAGGTTCTTCGTGAGCAGGTCGATCGCCCACAGCAGCGCCGCGACCGCGAACACCACCCAGACCCGCCGTTTGGGCAGCGGCGCGCTTTCCTCGGCAGCCCCCTGCTCAGGCGGTTCCGCAGACGGCTCGACCTCGGATTCGGACGGCGAAGGATCGGTGCTCACACCCCCATTGTCCACAACCGCGCCCAACCAGGTCACAGCGGCAGTCCCGGACCCGAATTCAGTCGTCTCGCCGCGCCCCTCCCCGCCATCCTCACTGCATGCCCGCCGAGATCCCCGCCCCCGCCGTAGCCGCCGCCTGGATCGCCCTGGACCTCTCCCCCACGAACGACCTCCCCCTGTGGGCAGCCCACTGGCTAGCCGAGGGAGAGGACGGCGAACACCTACGCCACCTGGCAGGCCTCTCCCACACCGAACCGCGAGAAATCCACGACGTGCAACAGTCCGCCCTAGCCGACTGCCACACCCCCATCCCCACCCCAGCCGACGCAGCCCAAACAGCCTTCACCCACCTGGCCCAACTGCTCCTGAACGGCCACCTAACCGAACGCGCCCTGCTGAACGACCTGCACACCATCATCGTCCGCACCAACTACTCCGACAGCGTCGTCAACCTGCCGCTAGCGCAAGCCTGGATGCTGGACGAAGAATGGGACCAGCCCTGGGGCCGCCCAAAAGAGCAAATCAAAGAGGCAATCCACTCAGCCTGCAACGCCCAACTAGCCCACCCCTAGACCCGGCAACCCCAACCTGACCACACCCAGCCCGGCAAACCCAACTTGCCAACACCCAGCCGGGCAAACCCAACTTGACCACCACGCGGGATCGCGCCGGCGTTTGGGGGCTGCCCGGCGTGACAGGCCGAAGGCCCCTCACGCC
>NZ_JBHZAG010000084.1:25187-39848 GCF_042754125.1 Amycolatopsis sp. NPDC059235 | reverse complement strand
ACTCTGCCTCCTCTGGGGTGTGGGGTTTTTTTTAAAGCAATCTTTCCCGCCTTGACAAGCACCCCCAGACCGTCAGGACAATCAAACTTCGGGGTGCCCCACGCAACCAACGGGCGCAATGTCGCCGCCAGGCGACGAGCCGCTCACGCCCGCAACCCCCGCAAAAACGCCAAAACCGTCACCCTCCCCAACGCCTCCCGATCCCGCCCAACCACCTCAAGCGACGTCTCCCCGTAAACCCCCCGAGGCAACGCCCCAGCCCACCCCCGAGCCACCTCCGCAGGATGAACCGGATCATCCGCACACCCCCCGACCCCAGCCGGAACCCCCACCCCCCGCAACTCCTCCAACGTCGGCGCACTCCTGCCGGCAGCAACCCTCAACCCAGCCTCCAGCCCGTCCCCATGCCGCCGCCAAGCCCGCCCCAACTCCTCCCCAAGCCACTCCGGACTCCCCGCGACAGCCGCCGCCAAAGCCCCCTCCACCCCCACATCGGCCACCAGATCCGCTGTAACGCCCGCGGCCAGCGCCGCGGGTGCTGATCCGGATTCCCCGTTCCAAGCCGGGAGCGCCGCCAGCAGCCCCCCGCAACGCCCGGGATTCGCCACCGCCCACTCCGCCGCGAGATGCGCCCCGAACGAAATCCCGCCCACCAGCACCGTCCCGTACCGGTCAGCGAGACCGTCCAGCTCAGCCAAAAACGCCTCCGCGAGACCGGCCCCAGCGACCGGCGTGGGCGTGATCAGCGGCACTCCCAGCGCGGCCAGCGGCCCTCCGAACACCGAGCGCACGAAGACCTCGTCAGAGCCGGTGCCGGGCAGCAGGACGGCGGCCGGGATACGGATTGCGGACGTCACGTTGCGATCTTGCCCCAAACCCGTTTCCCTGACTGGGACCACAGCTACGCTGGAACACGCACGGGCCGAACGAAGTCGGGGCCCCGGAGCACAGGAGCACACCATGTCCGCCAAGGACGGCGGCTACTTCAGCCGGTTGGTTCGCAAGCTGACCAGCGACGTCGAGGACCTCGACGCCGACGAGATGTCCGAGAGGTCGGGTGCCGAAGGCGCGCAGCGCGCCTGTGACTGCCGGTCCGGCGAAGAGGTGACGGTGCTCGGCAGGCTGCGCAGCGTCGAGCTGTCGCCGACCGACGGGCCCGCCTCGCTGCAGGCGGAGCTGTTCGACGGCACGCAGGGCGTGACGCTAATCTGGCTGGGCAGGCGCCGGATTCCCGGCATCGAGCCCGGCCGCACCGTCAAGGTCCGCGGCCGGATGGCCGAACGGGACGGGCAGAAGGTGCTCTACAACCCGTATTACGAACTCCAGAGCCCGGTAGGGTGATCAACGCTCGTGACTGAACCCGCTGCTCCCCGCGACGAGAAGGACGCGCCCGGAAACGGGGGCGACGAAGAGCGGCAGCCGACGCTGATGGAGCAGATGGGCGGGGTTTCCGGCCTGTTCTACTCCTCGGTGCCGGTCATCGTGTTCGTGCTCCTGAACGCGTTCTTCGGGCTCACCGTGGCGATCTGGGGCTCGATCGGCAGCGCGGTGGCGATCACCGTCCTGCGCGTCGTGCGCAAGGAGCCGCTGCAGCCGGCCATCTCGGGCTTCTTCGGCGTCGCGATCGCGGCGTTCATCGCGTTCCGCACCGGGTCCGCGAAGGGGTTCTTCCTGTTCGGCATCTGGGCGAGCCTCGCCTACTGCGCCGTGTTCGTGATCTCGGTGCTGGTGCGCTGGCCGCTGGCGGGCGTCGTCTGGAACGCGCTCAACGGCAACGGCACCGCCTGGCGCAAGGACAAGCCGTCCCGCTACGGCTACGACGTCGCGACGCTCGCGATGGCCGTCATCTTCGCCGCCCGGTTCGTGGTGCAGCGCTGGCTGTACGACGGCAACCAGACCGGCTGGCTCGCGTTCGCCAAGATCGCGATGGGCTACCCGCTGTACGCGATCGGGCTGCTGGTGGTCGTCTGGGCGGTGCGCCGCTCCGACAAGCGGCTGAAGGCGCTCGCCGAGGAAGAGCCGGAGCCGGAAACCGACGCGCAGGTGGAGGCGCGGCTGCGGGAGAAGTACGCGCAGACGCCGACCCCGGAGACCTGATCCGACGCGGCAAAAAAGGGGCGGGCCCATCGCGGGCCCGCCCCTTTTTCGTCCGTCTCAGTAGCCGAGCGCCGAGCGGATCTCCGGTTCGACGTCCGAGGTCGCGACGAACAGCAGCTCGTCGCCGGCCTCCAGCGGGTCCTCCGGCTGCGGCACGATCACCCGGTCGCCGCGCAGGATGGTCACCAGCGCCGCGTCGCGCGGCAGCGCCAGCTCGCTCACCGGCTTGCCCGCCAGCGGCGTCTCCTCCGGCAGGGTGAGTTCCACCAGGTTCGCCTGCCCCTGCCGGAACGTCATGAGCCGCACCAGATCGCCGACGCTCACCGCCTCCTCGACCATCGCGGCGAGCATTCGCGGGGTCGACACGGCCACGTCGACGCCCCACGCGTCGGTGAACAGCCACTCGTTGGCCGGGTTGTTCACCCGCGCCACCACGCGGCGCACCGCGAACTCCGTCTTCGCCAGCAGCGACACCACGAGGTTCGCCTTGTCGTCGCCGCTCGCCGCGATCACGACGTCGCAGCGTTCGATTCCGGACTCCTCGAGGATCGACACCTCGCACGCGTCGCCCAGCACCCAGTCGGCCTGCGGAACGGATTCCGGCTCGAACTGGTCGGCGTCGCGCTCGATCAGCATCACCTGGTGATTGCCGTCGATGAGCTCGGCGGCGATGGACTGCCCGACGGCTCCCGCGCCCGCGATCGCGACCCGCATCAGTTCTCCTCCTCGGGGGCGCGAGCGGCCAGGCTCGTCACGTCTCCGACGGTGCCCGAGCGCGCCGCCACCCACACGTCGTCGTCGGCCTGCACGACGGTCTTCGCGTCCGGCAGCACCGGGGTGCCGAAGCGCATCATGAACGCCACCCGCGCGCCGGTGGTCTCCTGCAGCTCGCGCACGCTGCGGCCGACCCAGCCCTCGTGCAGCGGAAGCTGCAGCAGCGCGACGTTGCCGGACGGGTCGCGCCACGCGGAGGCGACGCCGTCGGGCAGCAGGGTGCGCAGGAACCGGTCGGTCGTCCACGGAACGGTCGCGACGGTCGGGATGCCCAGCCGTTCGTACACCGCGGCGCGCTTGTGGTCGTAGATCCGCGCGACCACGTGCTCGATGCCGAAGTTCTCGCGCGCGACCCGCGCGGAGATGATGTTGGAATTGTCGCCGCTCGACACGGCCGCGAAGGCGCCCGCTCGCTCGATCCCGGCCTCGACGAGCACCCGGCGGTCGAAACCCGCCCCGACGACCTGCTGGCCGTGGAAGTCGCTGCCCAGCCTGCGGAACGCCTGCTGGTTCTTGTCGATGACGGCCACGTCGTGGCCGAGCCGCTCCAGCGCCGCGGCCAGAGACGCGCCGACGCGGCCGCATCCCATGATCACCACGTGCACGCTTAGCCTCCTCGCAGGGTGGGGATGACCCGGTCGTGGGTACCCTCGGACACCAGCGCCGAACCTACCTTGCGCCCACCCGGTTACGCTCTCGTGGTGTCGAAGTTCCCGACCGTGTTGAAACGGCTGGTCCTAGGGCGTCCGTTCCGCAGCGACCGTCTTTCCCACACGCTGTTGCCCAAGCGCATCGCGCTGCCCATTTTCGCCTCCGACGCGCTGTCCAGCGTGGCCTACGCGCCGGAGGAGATCTTCCTGACGCTGAGCGTCGCCGGCCTGTCCGCGTACGCCTTCGCGCCGTGGATCGGGGTCGCGGTCGCGCTGGTCATGCTCGTCGTCGTGGCGTCGTACCGGCAGAACGTGCACGCGTATCCGAGCGGCGGCGGCGACTACGAGGTCGCGACCACCAACCTCGGCGGGAAGTTCGGCCTGACAGTGGCGAGCGCGCTGCTGGTCGACTACGTGCTGACCGTCGCGGTGTCCACTTCGTCCGGTGTCGCCAACATCGGCTCGGCGATCCCGTGGGTGGCCAACCACAAGGTGATCACCGCGGTGGTGATCGTCGCCGTGCTGACCGCGCTCAACCTCCGCGGGGTGCGCGAATCGGGCAAAGCGTTCGCCATTCCCACTTACGGCTTCATCGCCGGCATCCTGATCATGGTCGTCTGGGGGCTGTTCCAGACCTTCACCGGCACCGAGATGCGCGCCGAGAGCGCGGGCTTCACGCTGCACGAGGAAGGCAGCTGGGCGGGCGTCGCGTTCGTGTTCCTGATCCTGCGGTCGTTCTCGTCCGGCGCGGCGGCGCTGACCGGGGTCGAGGCGATCAGCAACGGCGTTCCCGCGTTCCGCAAGCCGAAGTCGAAGAACGCGGCCACCACGCTGCTGCTGATGGGCGTGCTCGCGGTGACGATGCTCGTCGGGATCATCACGCTCGCGGTCGTCACGAAGGTGAACTTCGCCGAGGACCCGGCGCGGCAGTTGGCCGGCGCGCCCGCGGGCTACGAGCAGAAGACGATCGTCGCGCAGATCGCGCACGCGGTGTTCGAGAGCTTCCCGCCCGCGTTCTACTACATCTCGTTCTCCACCGGCATCATCCTGCTGCTGGCCGCGAACACCGCGTTCAACGGCTTCCCGGTGCTCGGCTCGATCCTCGCCCAGGACCGCTACCTGCCGCGGCAGCTGCACACCCGCGGCGACCGGCTCGCGTTCTCCAACGGCATCCTGTTCCTCGCGGCCTTCGCGCTCGTGCTGATCATCGCGTTCGACGCGGAGGTCACCCGGCTGATCCAGCTGTACATCGTGGGCGTGTTCGTGTCGTTCACGGTGAGCCAGGCGGGCATGATCCGGCACTGGAACCGGTTGCTGGCCAAGGAGACCGACCCGGCGGCGCGGCGGCGGATGCGCCGTTCGCAGACGGTGAACGCGGTCGGCCTGACCATGACCGGCGTCGTGCTGGTGATCGTGCTGATCACCAAGTTCCTGCTCGGCGCGTGGATCGCGATCGCCGCGATGGTGGCGATTTTCGCGCTGATGACGGCGATCCGGAAGCACTACGACCGGGTGTCGGAAGAGCTCAAGGACATGGGCGACGCGCCGACCGTGCTGCCCTCGCGCAACCACGCGATCGTGTTGGTGTCCAAACTGCACCGGCCGACGCTGCGCGCGCTGGCCTACGCCAAGGCGATGCGCCCGGACGTGCTCGAAGCGGTCACGGTCAATGTGGACGACGCCGACACGCGCGCGCTGACCCAGGAATGGGAAGCGCACAAGTTCAAGGTGCCGCTGAAGGTCGTCGAATCGCCGTACCGGGAAATCACGAAGCCGGTGCTGGATTACGTGAAGCGCGTGCGCGGTGCCAACCCGCGCGACGTGGTCACCGTGTTCATTCCCGAGTACGTCGTGGGGCACTGGTGGGAGCAGGTGCTGCACAACCAGAGCGCGTTGCGGCTCAAGGGACGGTTGTTGTTCCAGCCGGGCGTGGTCGTCGCGAGCGTGCCGTGGCAGCTGGAGTCGTCGCAGAAGGCGGCCGCGCGGATGCGCAAGGCCCGCCCGTCCGCCGGTGACGTCCGGCGCGGATTCACCCCCGGCACCGCTCGCCCGGCGGACGCCAAGAAGCCAGCCCCTGCGACAAAGGAATCATCGGAATGAGCGACAGCTGGCTAGGCCGCGTACTGGAACTGGAAGTAGGTCCGGTCGCGCACGGCGGGCACTGCGTGTCGCGTGTGGACGGACGAGTGCTGTTCGTGCGGCACGCGCTGCCGGGCGAACGCGTCCGAGCGGAAGTGACTGAAGACAAGGGCGGTTCGTTCTGTCGGGCGGACGCGATCGAGGTGCTCAGCGGGTCCGAGCATCGGGTGACGCCGCCGTGCCCGCTCGCCGCGCCGGGCGGCTGCGGAGGTTGCGACTGGCAGCACGCCGAACCGGCCTACCAGCGTGAACTGAAGGCCGCGGTGGTGGCCGAACAGCTGCAGCGGCTCGCCGGGATCGAGCGCGAGGTGGTCGTGGAAGCGCTCGACGACAGCCCGCTCGGCTGGCGCAGCCGGGTGCGGCTGGTCGCCGGACGCGACGGCCAGGCTGGGCTGCGCGCGCACCACAGCCACCGCGTCATCCCGATCGACGACTGCCCGATCGCGGTGCCGGGCTCGCTCGACGCCGCGCTGAGCAAACGCTGGCGGCCGGGCGTCGAACTGGAAACGACCAGCGACGGCGACAACCACCTCCACCTGCGCGAACTCGTCACGGTGCGCGGGCGCACGCAGGGCAAGCAGCTGTCCGGCGGCATGGCGATCCAGCACGCGGCCGGGCGGGACTGGCGGCTCGACGCGCACGGATTCTGGCAGGTCCACCCGCGCGCCGCGGACACGCTCGCGGAACTCGTGCGGGACTGGGCGGACGCGCCGCGCGGCGGTATCGCCTGGGATCTGTACGCCGGGGTCGGGCTGTTCGCTTCGGTGCTGGCCGAGCAGGTCGGCCCGGACGGGCAGGTGCTGGCGATCGAATCCGGACGGCGCGCGGTGACCGACGGCGAGCGCAATCTTTCCGACCTTCCGCAGGTCAGCTGGCGTTCCGGGCGCGTGGAACACCTCATCGGGGACGCGCCGACGCCGGTCGACGTCGTGGTGCTCGACCCGCCGCGCAAGGGGGCGGGCCGAGAGGTCGTCAACGCGATCGCGGCCGGCGAGCCGGATCGGATCGTCTACGTGGCTTGCGACCCGGCGGCGTTGGCGCGGGACGTGCAGTTCTTCTCCGAGCACGGGTATTCGCTGACGGATCTGCGGGCATTCGACGCGTTCCCGATGACGCACCACGTGGAGTGTGTCGCGCTGCTGCAGTGACTCAGCGCGCTCGTTGGGCAGCGGCTGCCGCGGCGAATCCGGTCGCGGCGAGGACCAGGCCGGAGGCCAGCAGCACCCACGCCCCGACCGCTGGCTGTACAGCGGCGGACGGGGCGAGCCGGTTCACGCCGGGGAGCGTGATCACGAGGTAGTGCAGCAGGATTCCCGCTACCGCGATGCCGGTCAGGGAGGCGAAGGCCAGGGGCTCGGCTTGGCGTCGGCGCAGGGTCAGGATCGCGAGAGCGAACGCGAGCGCCAACGCCCCGGCGCAGACCAGCCGGAGGCCGAGGTCCAGGTCGGGTTCCAGAGCGCCCAGCGGCAGATGCGACGGCAGGTAGTGCGCGGTCGGCAGGGCAAGCCCGACGCCACCGCCCACCGCGGCGATCGCCCCGGCCCACGCGAGCGCCCGATTGCCTGCCACACAAGGAAGTCTACGTCCGGAGCGTCTCCTGGCCGTGGTTTTGCCTTCGCGATCCCGGTTCCGCCGGTGCTGGCTGGGTGGGGCTCGGCTTGGCGCGGGTAAGGCCCCGGTTGCTTGCTGTGCGTCCGCACCCGCGGCGTGATGGGTCCGCGATTCTCGCCTTCGCCGGTCGCGCGCGGTTCTCCGGCGCTGGCCGCGGATTGTCCGGGTGTGGACCCGGCTCGGTGCGAGGCAGGTGCTCGATTGCTTGTCCCGCAACGAAATCCGCACCCTGAGCAACGCCCGCCCGAGCCGACGATCGTGACTTTTGGTAACGGTTCGATTACTCGAGAACCTTCGCGCGCTCGCTGGCGACTGACCTTATGTGCATCGAGGAGGTGCGCTCTCCGGCAACGGCCGGAGGACGAAGCGAGGGGTGGCACATGATTCTGCGCGAAGTGCTGGCAATGGCGCGTGTTCTGGTGACGGGCCGACGGCGGCCCGGCGCCCGGCTGAGATCCGGCGGGCGGACCGATCCTGTCGGCCGGAGCGAGCGGGTGGCTGTTCCCGCCGGGACACAACCACCCGCCCGAAGATCAGCTCCGGTCTTCCTTGAGCATGTCCGCGCACTTCTCGCCGATCGCCATCGTCGTGATGCACGGGTTCACCGTGACGAGGAACGGCATCACCGAAGCGTCGGCCACTCGCAGGCCTTCGACGCCGCGGACGCGCAGGCGGGCGTCCAGGACCGCCTCCGGGTCGCCGTCCGCGCCCATCCGGGCCGTGCACGCCGGGTGGTACACGGTGTTGTGCGTCTTGCGGAGGTAATCGGCGATTTCGTCGTCGGTTTTGCAGTCCCGGCCCGGCGCGAGTTCCACGCCGGCCCACTCGTCGAGAGCGGGCTGGGCGGCGATCTCGCGGGCGAGCTTCACGCCGTAGGTCATCACGCGCATGTCGTACTCGTCGGTGAAGTAGCGCGGGTCCACGCGGGGCTTGTCGCGGAAGTCGCGGGTGCGCAGCCGCACGGTGCCCCGCGATCGGCTGCGCGTCACGTTCGGCGTGAGGCAGAAGCCGTTCTCCGTCGTCGGGTAGCCGTGCCGGACGGTGTTCATGTCGAACGGGACCGAACCGTAGTGGAACATCAGGTCCGGGCGGTCCAGGCCGTCCTCGGTCATCGTGAAGATGCCGATTTCCCACCACTGCGTGGATTCGGTGACCATCGGCTGCAGGGCGTCCCACATCACCAGGCCCTCGGGGTGGTCCTCGAGGTTCGAGCCGACGCCCGGCGAGTCCACGAGCACCTCGACGCCGACCTCACGCAGGTGCTCGGCGGGCCCGATGCCGGAGAGCATCAGCAGTTTCGGCGTGTCGATCGCGCCGGAGCTGACCACCACCTCGCGGCGCGCGGTGATCGTGCTGTGGTGGATCAGGTCCGGGTCCAGCACCTCGACGCCGGTGCAGCGGCGGCCGTCGAACAGCAGCCGCTTCGCCCGCGCGCCGGTGCGGATCTCCAGGTTCGGCCGCTTGCCCATGATCGGGTGCAGATAGGACACCGATGCCGAGGACCGGGTGCCGTCCTCGCGGGCGTTGATCTGGAACCAGTTCGCGCCGTGGGTGACCGTCGTGCCGGAGTTGAACTCCGTCGTCGGGATGCCCGCCTGGTCGCACGCGGACAGCAGCGCCGCGCCCGCCGGGTCGCGGGGCGGGACCGACCGGATGGTGACAGGGCCGGAGCGGCCGTGGTGCTCGCCGGGGCCGTCGTTGGTCTCGAGTCGTTTGTACAGCGGGAAAACGTCGGCGGCCGACCAGCCGGGCAGGCCGATCGAGGCCCATTCGTCGAGGTCCTCGGCCGGGGCCCAGAACGCGATGCACGAGTTGTGCGAGGAGCAGCCGCCGAGCACCTTGGCCCGGGCCTGGCGCAGGTAGGAGTTGCCCGCTTCCTGCGGCTCCACCAGGTAGTCCCAGTCGTAGCCGGATTCCAGCAGGCCCATCCACTGGGTCAGTTCCAGCACCTCCGGCACGTCCGTGTCGGACGGTCCGGCTTCGAGGAGGCAGACCGTCACGTCCGGGTCCTCGGACAGCCGGGCGGCCACCACCGATCCTGCCGTGCCGCCGCCGACCACCACGTAGTCGAACTCGCTTGCGCTCACCGGGAAACCTCCTCATCGGGCGCGGGGGCGGCGGCGTGGTCCGCCAGCACCCCGACCTTGTGCCGTTGCACGAACCAGTAATAGGCGAAGCCGCCGGCCGCGAAGACGCCGACGAACAGCACCGAAATCCACTTCAGATACCAGTGGAAGGGCGGGGTCGCGTTGTAGATCTCGTTGCGGGGCCAGGCCAGGTTGACCGTCATCGCGCCGCCCCACAACACCGCGAGCACGTTCACCGGAAGGCCCCAGCGGCCGAGGGAGAACCGGCCGGCCGGGGTGCCCTCGCGCGGCCAGCGTCCGCGCAGCCGGCGGATCAGCATCGGCACGGTCACGAGGAGGTAGGACAGGTAGATCAGGATGATCGCGAGGCTGGTGACGGCCGAGAAGATCTGCGTGGAGTTGATGTTCAGCACCAGCAGCGCGACCGCGAGCACGCCGATCACGATCGCGGGCAGCACCGGGGTGCCGGTCGTCTTGTTGACCCGCGCCAGTTTCCGGCCGCCGGGCAGCGCGTTGTCCCGCGCCATCGCGAACGCGATCCGGATCGCCGCGGTGTGCACCGCCAGCACGCACACGGTGATCGCGATGAACACGACGAACAGGAACACCCGGCCGATCGCCGGGCCGAGCGCGTCGGTGAGCACGTACTGCAGGCCGACCGTGCCGAGTTCCGGCGCGTTGATGTTGCCCACGGCCATGAGCGCGAACAGGATGATCAGCCCGCCCAGCACGAAGGAGGCCACCAGCGCGCGCAGGATCGCCTTCGGCGCGTTGCGGTGCGGGTTCAGCGATTCCTCGCCGAGCGAGGCGGCGGTGTCGAAGCCGTACATGACATACGAGGAGGCGATGCCGGCGATCAGGAACGCGCCGAGGTAGCCGGACGAATGCCCGGCTTCGGTGCCGTTCGTCTGGGTCACCACTGACGGGCCGCGGACGAAGTGGAACGCCAGGAACACCACCAGCAGCACGGCGAACAGCAGCTCGACGAACACGCCCGCGCTGTTGATCCGGGCCATCAGCTTCACGCCGAACGCGTTGACCAGCGTCGTGAACACGATCAGCACGGTGGCCAGCAGCACGCCGTTGGCCGCGTCGCTGGTGCCCGTGCCGTCGCCGATGAACTGGAAGAACGACGTGATCTGCGGCAGCGTCCGCTGGTAGGCGAGCGCGGTCGCGGAGATCGAGACGATCGAGGCCAGCAGCATCATCCAGCCGGCCATCCACGCGATGTGCGGGTTGCTGAGCTTCTTCGCCCAGTTGTAGACCGACCCGGCGACCGGGTACTGCGCGGCCAGTTCGGCGAAGCAGAGAGCCACCATCAGCTGCCCGACGAACACCGCGGGCCAGGACCACCAATAGGCCGGGCCGCCCTCGGAGAGACCGAGATAGGACAGCTGGAACACCCCGGTCAGCACCGAGATGTAGCTGATGCCGGCAGCGAAGGTGTGGAAACTGCCGAGCGTTCTCTTGAGCTGGTTGGTGTAGCCGAATTCGCCGAGTTCGCGATCGCCGGTGTCGCTCAAGGGCACGGTTTCCTTTCGGTGGGGGAGGGGGATCAGCCGGAGAACCAGTGCTGGGGACCGGGCTTCAGGTTCTGGTGGATGTGCTTGACCTCGGTGTACTCGGCCAGTCCGGTCGGGCCCAGCTCGCGGCCGAAACCGGACTGCTTGTAGCCGCCCCATTCGGCCTGCGGCAGGTACGGGTGGTAGTCGTTGATCCACACCGTGCCGTGCCGGAGCCGGTTCGCCACGCGCTGGGCGCGGGCGGCGTCCTGAGTGAACACTCCGCCGGCCAGGCCGTAGTGGGTGTCGTTGGCGATGCGGACGGCGTCGTCCTCGTCGATGAACGTCTCCACGGTCAGCACCGGGCCGAAGGATTCCTCGACGACCGCGGTGCTGCCCTGCTGGACGTTGTCGAGGATCGTCGGCAGGTAGTAGAAGCCGTCTTTCAGCGCCGGGTCGTCCGGACGCTTGCCGCCGGTGCGCAGGACAGCGCCCTCCTCGATGGCGGTCGCGACGTAGCGCTCCACCTTCTCGCGGTGCGCGGCGGAGATGAGCGGCCCGGTCTCGGCGTTCTCGTCGAACGGCCCGCCGAGGCGGATCCGCTCCGCGCGGCGCACCAGCTCGTCGACGAACTCGTCGTGCCATTCGCGCTGGATGATCAGCCGCGCGCCGGCCGAGCACACCTGCCCGGAGTGCAGGAACACCGCGGTGAGCGCGTAGTCGACGGCGGTCTCGAAGTCCGCGTCGGCGAACACGACGTTCGGGTTCTTGCCGCCGAGTTCGAGCGCGACCTTCTTCACCGTCGCCGCGGCATTCGCTGCGATCACCCGTCCGGTGGCCAGTCCGCCGGTGAACGACACGAGGTCGACGTCCGGGTGCTCCGACAGCGGGGCTCCGGCCGCCGGGCCCGCTCCCAGCACCAGGTTCGCGACGCCGCCGGGCAGCCCGGCCTCGGCGAGCAGCCGCATGAACAGGATCGAGGTGTGCGGCGTCAGCTCGCTCGGTTTGAGCACGAACGTGTTGCCCGCGGCCAGCGCCGGGGCGATCTTCCACACCGTCTGCAGCAGCGGGTAGTTCCACGGGGTGATGAGCCCGCACACGCCGACCGGCTCGTGCACGATCCGGCTGAACGAATCCGCGCTGCCGGTGTCCACGACGCGGCCCGCGTCGTTGCCCGCGAGCTTGCCGAAATAGCGCAGGCAAGCCGCGATGTCGCTCATGTCGTAGCGGCTCTCGACCAGGCGTTTGCCGGTGTCGAGCGATTCGGCGCGGGCGAATTCCTCCGCGTCGCGGTCGAGCAGGTCGGCCGCGCGCAGCAGCAGGTTGCCGCGTTCGCCGGCCGGGGTGCCGGGCCACGGGCCGGTGTCGAATGCCCGGCGCGCCGCGGCGATGGCGGCCTCGGTGTCCTCCGCGGTCGCTTCGGCGACCTCGGCGACCAGGCTGCCGTCCGCGGGACACCGGATCTCGCGTCGCCCGCCTGCGCGCGCGTCCACCCATTCGCCGCCGATGTACAAGTCCGCCATGGGGTCCTCTCGAGCTCGGGGGTCCGTCCGGGATTATCACGGCCACGCCGGGTGACCGCGACTTGACTGACCGGGCTGGTGATCTTCCCCGCTCGTGGAGTTGCGTTCTCCCCGAAGCTGTGATCCGGGACGCGGGCGGCCGGACCGAGGTGGCGCGCGTCCGTAGACTGGCCGGAACCGGCGGAGGAAGAAACGGGCGAGGTGGAGCGGTGACCATGCTGGACTCGGTGCACGGACCGGCGGATCTGAAGCGCATGAGCGTCGAGGACCTCGGCGAGCTGGCGGCCGAGATCAGGGACTTCCTCGTGGACAAGGTCCGCCGCAGCGGCGGGCACCTTGGCCCCAACCTGGGCGTCGTCGAGCTGACGCTGGCGCTGCACCGGGTGTTCGACTCGCCGCGCGACGCGATCGTGTGGGACGTCGGGCACCAGGCGTACGTGCACAAGATCGTCACCGGGCGGCACGTCGACTTCGACCTGCTTCGCCAGCAGGGCGGGCCCACCGGGTACCCGTGCCGCGACGAGAGCGAGCACGACCTGGTGGAGAACAGCCACGCGTCCACCGCACTGTCCTATGTGGACGGAATGGCGAAGGCGTTCGAGCTGTCCGGCGGCCCGCGCAGGCACGCGATCGCGGTGGTCGGCGACGGCGCGCTCACCGGCGGCATGTGCTGGGAGGCGCTCAACAACATCGCCGGGCGCAAGGACCGTCCGGTCGTGATCGTGGTCAACGACAACGGCCGGTCGTACTCGCCGACCATCGGCGGGATGGCCGACCACCTGGCGTCGCTGCGGCTGCAGCCGGGCTACGAGCGGCTGCTGGACGGCGGGCGCGAGCTGCTGCGCAGCACCCCGGTGGTGGGCAAGCCGATCTACGCCGCGCTGCACGCGGCCAAGGCGGGCATCAAGGACGCGCTGAGCCCGCAGGTGATGTTCTCCGACCTCGGCCTGAAGTACCTCGGCCCGGTCGACGGACACGACCTGGTCGCGCTGGAGAAGGCGTTCCAGAGCGCACGGGCGTTCGGCGGTTCGGTGATCGTGCACGTAGTCACCGAGAAGGGCCACGGCTACGCGCCCGCGGTCAACCACCAGGCCGACCAGATGCACCAGACCGACCCGATCGACCCGGAGACCGGGCTGCCGCCGGTGAAGGGTCCCAGCTGGACCGGCGTGTTCGGCGACGAGCTGGCGAAGATCGGCGAGGAGCGCGAGGACGTCGTGGCGATCACCGCCGCGATGCTGCGCTCGACCGGGCTGGAGAAGTTCTCCGAGCGCTTCCCGGACCGCTGGTTCGACGTCGGCATCGCCGAACAGCACGCCGTGACGTCCGCCGCCGGCCTCGCGATGGGCGGTTGCCATCCGGTCGTCGCGCTGTATTCGACGTTCCTGAACCGGGCGTTCGACCAGGTGCTGATGGACGTCGCGCTGCACCGCCAGCCGGTGACGTTCGTGCTGGACCGCGCAGGCATTACCGGACCGGACGGCCCGAGCCACCACGGCATGTGGGACCTGTCGCTGCTGGGCATGGTGCCGGGCATGCGAGTGGCCGCGCCGCGCGACCCGGGAACCCTGCGCGAGGAACTGCGCGAGGCAGTCGCGGTCCAAGACGGCCCGACCGCCCTGCGATTCTCGAAGGGCAGCGTCGGCCCGGACGTACCCGCGGTGGAGCGGATCGGCACCGTCGACCTGCTGCGCCGCCCGTCAGGTTCGACGGACGTGCTGCTCGTCGCGGTGGGTCCGTTCGCGCAGCTGGCACTGTCGGCCGCGGACCGCTTGGCGGATCAGGGCATCGGCGTGACAGTCGCCGACCCGCGCTGGGTGGTCCCGGTGCCCGCGGAACTGGTGGCGCTGGCGGAACAGCACAAACTCGTAGTGACAGTCGAAGACAGCGGCCGCCACGGCGGCTTCGGCTCGGCGCTGGCGGCGGTGCTGCGGGATGCCGAATGCGACGTCCCGCTGCGCGATCTCGCGGTGCCCCAGGCGTTCCACGACCACGGAACCCGCGCCGAGGTGCTCGACCGGATCGGCCTGACCGCCCAGGATGTGGCGCGCCGGATCACGGAGTGGGCTTCGGGACGGCTGGGCTCCGATGTGGAGGAGACGGCGGGGGAGAAGCCGCGCGCCTGAGCGAAATCGAGCGGGGCAAGCTTCGCGGTTGAGCGGAGCTGGCTTCGGGACGGCCGGGCTCGGACGTAGAGGAGACGGCAGGGAAGCCGTGCGCCTGAGTTGAGGCGGCCGGACGGGGATGCTTCGCGCTTGAGCGGAGTGGGCTTCGGGAC
>NZ_JBHZAG010000084.1:0-25088 GCF_042754125.1 Amycolatopsis sp. NPDC059235 | reverse complement strand
CGGCTGGGCTCCGATGCGGGGAAGGCGGCGAGGGAAGCCGCGTGCCCGATCGGAGGCGGGCGGGGCGGGGATGCTTCGTGCTTGAGCGGAGCTTCGGGACGGCTGGGCTCCGATGCGGGGAAGGCGGCGAGGGAAGCCGCGTGCCCGATCGGAGGCGGGCGGGGCGGGGATGCTTCGTGCTTGAGCGGAGCTTCGTGACGGCCGGGCTCGCGCGCACAGGAGACCGCGGCGCGGAAGCCTTCCGTTCGAGCGGAGTCGAATGGGCTGGGCGCAAGGAAGCCGCGCGCTGAGCGCTCGAACGGCGGGTTCGGCGGGTTCCCTGAAAACGAGGAACCTGCCGTGCTCATTTTTCGGTGCCAACTACCGGGGTTTCGGCGGCGAAGGTCTCGTCGATGTCCGGGATCCAGTAACAAATCTCCAGCGTCTTGATCCGCGACATGTGCCAGACTTTCCGCCCGCTGCCCAACGCCCCGACCGCGCCCAGCAGCGAGAGTGCGGCAGCCCCGGCGGCGATGACCCGGTGTGGTCCGGTCGCGGTCTGGACGAGTGCGACGACCGTGGCCATCGTGAACGCGAAGGCGATGTTGCGCAGCATCACCGACTGCGCGCGCATCCGGACGATCTCTCCAGCGGCGTCCTTGTCGTGCAGTTCAGCCGCGGCGACGAGCAGCGCCGGGTTGGCCCGGACGTACGCACGGTCGCGCGCCTGCGGAACTCCGGCGATGAACTCCTGACGGGCTTCCTCCGCGTCGCGCCGGGGGCGGAAGCGGTTCAGTTGTGCGGCCAGCGGGTGGAAGAGGTGTCCGAGCAGGTAGCTGGCCACCACGGCACCGGCGACCAGCAGTGCGCCCGGTGCGGAAGTCAGTGCGGCGACGTGCACCACGCCCAGCCGGTCGAGCACGTAGATCAGCAGCGACAACTGGACCGCACCGGGCACGGCGAAGCTGAACAGGTCGAAGATGCCGACTGCGAACGTCACGAATCGCCTCCAGGACAGGGGGTTTCGAGGATCGTCCCACAGCGGCGCGCGGTCCGGGCCGGGTTTGCTCATCGCGGTGCGCGATAGCTGTGATCCGCGCGGGGCCCTTTCCGGGTTTCGCATTCTTGGAAGAATCAGAGGCAGCAGATCTTCCTCGGTTTCTGGGAAAGGCGGAAAGAATGTCGGAAATCAGCAGGCGGGGTGCACTCGGGGCGGGCGCGGGAATCGCCGCGGCGACCGCGCTCGGGGTGGCCGGAACCGCGCAGGCGAGTACGGCTGCTACACCGAAGCAGCCGTACCTTTTCCCGCTCGCCAAATCCGCGCCGGCTGTCCACGACGGCGGGACTTTGCGTGGTGCTCACGAGAAGAATTTCCCGGTGCTGGCCGGTCAGCAAGGTTCGGTGTACCTGGTGCACCTCGACCCGGGCGGGGTGCGTGAACCGCATTGGCACCCGTCCGCGTGGGAGTTGAACTACATTATTTCCGGCAAAGCGGACTGGAGTATTCTCGGCACGCACGAGGACGGCAGTTACCACAATGAGGTGTTCAGCGCGAAAGCCGGGGAACTCGTTTTCGCCCCGCAGGGATTCTTTCACTATTTCGCGAATTCCAGCACCGCCGAAGGCCTGGACGTGCTCGTCATGTTCAACACCAGCACCGGGGAGCCGAACGACGACATCGGCATCGTCGGGACGCTGAACTCGCTGCCGCGCGAGATTCTCGCGGCCTCGTTCGGGGTTCCGGTGTCCGCGTTCGCCGCGATCCCGAAGGACCTCAAGCCGGTGGTGATCACCCGCCGCCGGTAGTGGCAGTGCCCACACCTGGTACACGGTCGCGCACCGAGAGTGGTACTCCGGAATAGTGATCGATCCGGTGCTGCTGCGCACTTTTCTCGCCGTGGCCGAGGCGGGCGGGTTCTCCGAAGCCGCCCGCAGGCTGGATCTCGGGCAGTCGACGGTGAGCCAGCACGTCCGCCGCCTCGAGACGGCGCTCGGCAGTGTGCTGTTCGAGCGCGACACGCACAGCGTGCGGCTCACCGGCGACGGCGAGACGATGACCGGCTTCGCTCGCGGCATCCTCGACCAGCAGGACCGCGCCCTGCGGTATTTCTCCCGGCCGGGCCCGCGCGGGCGGGTCCGGTTCGGGGTGTGCGAGGACTTCCTGCTCGGCCACGCCGCGGACGTCCTCGGCCGGTTCCGCGGCGCACATCCGGGAATCGACCTCGAACTGTCGGTCGAGCTGAGCGAGGTGCTGCATTCGCGGCTCGCCGACGGAGACCTCGACCTGGTGCTCGCCAAACGCGACTCCGGGCAGGGCGTGCGGCGGGATCCGCTCGTGTGGGTCGGCTCGCCCGGGCTGGAGTTGCTCCCGGGCGAGCCGTTGCCGCTGGTCCTTTATCCGGAGCCGAGCGTCACCCGGGCCCGTGCGCTGAACGCGTTGCGCCGCAACGGCGTCCAGTGGCGGATCGGCTGTGTCAGCGAACGGCTCAACGGGCTGCGGGTCGCGCTCGAAGCAGGGCTCGGCGTTGGCCTGTTCGCGGCGTCCGTGGTCCCGGACGGGCTGGTCCCGATAGCCGGCCTGCCCGATCCGGGAACGGTGACGTTCGTGCTGAGCCACCGGGGAACGGCGCGGGGTTCGGCAGCGGCGTTGGCGGACGCGATCCTGTCGGCCCAGTGGAGCCGCCCGCCGCTCACGCTTCGGCAGGCACCGCTTCCGCGGCGATAGCCGACGAAGGCCCGAAGACCTCCCGCGGTTCCGGAAACACCTTCACCAGCACCGGATACGCCACCGCGGCCGTGCACAGCGTCACCACCAGGCTGATGTCCACCCCGCCCGCGATCCCGGCCAGCGGTCCGGTGATCATCGGCGTATTCGCGCACAGCAGGCCCAGCGCGGTAGCCGGGATCCAGGCCGCCATCGCGCGCCAGTTGACGCCCCGGTGGAACCAGTACCGTCCGCCGGTGCGGCCTTCGTTGAACACCTGCAGGTCGGCCGGGTCGTAGTAGCCGCGGCGTTGCACGTAGCCGATCATCATGATCACCATCCACGGCGACGTGCACAGCACGATCAGCGTCGCGAACGCGTTGATGCTGGACACCATGTCGAGCACGAAATTGCCGACGAAGATGAACAGCACGCTCAGTGTCCCGATCAACAGCGTCGCCCGAACGCGGGACAGGCGCGGGAAGATCGAGCTGAAGTCCAAGCCGGTGCCGTACAACGCGGTGGTGCCGGTGGACAATCCGCCGATCAGGGCGACCACGATCAGCGGGATCGCGTACCAGAGCGGGGAAATCGCGGTCAGGCCGGTGACGTAGTCGGCCGGGTCGGCGACCAGGGTCGCGGTCGCGATGCCGAAGCCGAACGGCAGCAGCGTCGCCAGTTGCGCGAGGAAGGGCGCGGCCAGCAGCGAGCGGCGCGAGTGGGTCGCGGGGATGTAGCGCGACCAGTCGCCGAGGAACGCGCCGAACGAGATCGGGTTCGCCATCACGGTCAGCACGGCGAGGATCCACGTCGGCCAGAACGTGCCGAGCGCGAAGTTGCCGCTGCCGGTGAACGACGGGTCGAACGAGCCGCCGTAGGCGAAAATCCCGACCAGCATGATGAGCGTGCCCAGGGTTACCGCGACGCGGTTGACCAGCAGCATGAAGCGGTAGCCGTAAATGCACACGACGAGGACGGCGATCGCGATCACGCCGTACGCGACCGCGCGCAGGACCGGGCCGCCGTCGATGCCGAAAAGCCGTTGTGCCGCACCGGCTACCGCGTCGCCGCTCACCCACACCGAGATCGCGAAGAAGGTGATCGCGGTGAGCAGCGACAGGAACGAGCCCACGCACCGGCCGACCACGCCGAAGTGCGCGCCGGACGAAACCGCGTTGTTGGTCCGGGTGATGGGTCCGAACAGAGCCATCGGGGACAGCACGAGCGCGCCGAGCACCACACCCACGACGGTCGCCGCGAGGGCCGCCCAGAAGCTCAGCCCGTACGCGATCGGCAGCGTGCCGAGGATGATCGTGGCGAACGTGTTGGCCCCGCCGAACGCGAGCCGGAACAGGTCGCGCGGCCGGGACGTCTGCTCGGCGACCGGGATCGGCGCGATGCCGTGCTGTTCGACCTCGGTGACTTTGTCGCTCATTACTCGAACCTCGTCATCACGTGCTTGACGCGGGTGTACTCGGCGAACGAATACGCCGAGAGGTCCTTGCCGTGCCCGGAATGGCCGAACCCGCCGTGCGGCATCTCGGCGGTCAGCGGGCCGTGCGTATTCACCCACACGCAGCCGAAATCGAGATCGCGCGACACCCGGGCGACGCGGGCGACGTCGTTCGTCCACACCGAAGAAGCCAGGCCGTACGGGACACCGTTGGCCAGCTCCAGCGCTTCGGTCTCGTCGGCGAACGACTGGACGGTGATCACCGGCGCGAACACTTCCTCTTGGACCAGTTCGTCGTCCTGGCGGAGGCCGGACACGACGGTCGGCGCGAGCTGGAAGCCCGGTCCGGTCGCGGTGCCGCCGGTTTCGACGCGGGCGTGCGACGGCAGCCGTTCCAGCAGGCCGAGCACGCGGTCGAGCTGGGCACGGCTGTTGAGCGGGCCGTAGTCGACGTCCGGGCGACGGGTGGCGGCGGCTTTCGTCAGCGCGGCAACGAAATCGTCGTGGATGCTCTGGTGCACGAGCACTCGGCTGCCCGCGGTGCAGTCCTGCCCGGCGTTGTAGAACGCGGCGTCGGCGATCCGCTCGGCGGTGTCGGCGACGCCGGTGTCCGGGAAGACCAGCAGGGGAGCGTTGCCGCCCAGCTCCAGGTGGGTCCGCTTGAGATCGGCCGCGGCGACCGTGGCCACGTCGATGCCGGCGCGCGTCGAGCCGGTGATGGACACCAGGTCGGTGTTCGGGTGCCGGACCAGCGCACGGCCGGTTTCGCGGTCGCCGCACAGGACGTTGAACACGCCCGGCGGCAGGAATTCCGCCGCGGTTTCGGCCAGCAGCACGGCGGTGGACGGCGTGGTTTCCGCGGGCTTGAGCACCACGGTGTTGCCCGCCGCGAGCGCCGGGCCGATCTTCCACACGGCCATCATCAGCGGGTAGTTCCACGGCGCGATCTGCGCGCACACGCCGATCGGCTCGCGGCGGATCACCGACGTGTGCCCGGCCAGGTACTCGCCCGCACCGGTGCCTTCGAGCTGCCGTGCCGCGCCGGCGAAGAACCGCAGCGTGCTCACGCACTCCGGGATTTCCTCGTCCAGCATGACCGAGCGGACCTTGCCGGTCTCGCGGACCTCGGCGTCGGCGAATTCCTCCGCGCGGGCTTCCAGCGCGTCGGCGATCTTGAGCAGGGCTTCCTGGCGCTGCGCGGGCGTGCTCCGCCGCCACGACTGGAACGCGCGCGCCGCGGACTCCATCGCGAGGTCGATTTCGTTCCGTCCGGAAAGGACACTCGTGCCGAAGACCTTGCCGGTGGCCGGGTCGGTCAGCTCGAGCGTCGCGTCGGTGTCGGGCATGTCGACCAAAGCGCCGCCGACGAAGTTGCGGAGGTGAGTCACGAGTGCTCCAAATGGGTTGGGGCGAACATCTTCAGCAGCGCGGGAAGCACGACGACGGACGGGCCGGGGGTGCGCAGCGCGTCGGCGAGGTCGGTGCGGACAGTGTCCACAGTGGTCTTTCGGGCGGGGATGCCGAACGATTCGGCCAGCGCGACGAAATCCGGACGCGGCAGTTCGGTCGCGGTGGTCTGGCCGAACGCACCGGTGAGGTATTCGCGCAGGATGCCGTAGCCGCCGTCGTCGACGATCAGCCAGGTCACGTCGAGCTGGTGCTGTACCGCGGTGGCCAGCTCGGCCAGGCCGTACATCGCGCCGCCGTCACCGGATACCGCCAGCGACCGCACGCCTGCCGCGGCGGCGCCGAGCGCGCCGGGCAGGCCGTAGCCGAGGCCGCCCGCGCCCTGCGCGGTGTGGATCGGCGCGCCGTCCGGATTCCACACTGACCACGCCCAGTAGGCCGCGATTGTCATGTCCCAGAACGTTTGCGTGCCTTCGGGGAGTGCGGCGCGGACGTCGTCGAGCAGCTTCCGCTCGGCAGCGAGCGGCTGACTGTCCAACCTGGACTGGACGCGCGCGAGCAGATCCTTCGTCGCCGCTTCGGCGCGGCCGTCCGGAGTGCGCGGGGTGAGCTGTTCGAGCAGCGCGCGGAGCGTGCGGCGGACGTCGGCGTGCAGCCCGAGCGCGGGATAATTCGACTCCAGTTTCCCCAGATCCGCTTCCACCTGCACGACCTGTCCGCGCGGCGCGAACTCGCGGTAGTTGCTGGACAGCTCGCCCAGCCCGGAGCCGAGCACCAGCAGGACGTCGGCGGCGGAGAGGAATTCCGTGGTGTGCCAGTCTTCCATCCACGATTGCGCGGACAGTTCATGGTCCCAGGCGAAAACGCCCTTGCCGCCGAACGTCGACACCACCGGCGCGCGCAGGGTTTCGGCGAGCTGGCGCAGGTCGTCGTGCGCCCCTGAACGCAGCGCGCCGCCGCCGGCGAGAATCACCGGATTCTTCGCCGCGGCAAGGAGTTTCGCCGCCTCCGCCACCAGCTCCGGCAACGGTTCGAGCGGTGCCGGAGCCGCGGTCACGCTGGTCAACTGCGGCAGGTTCGCCGCGGCGAGCAGCACGTCCTGCGGGATTTCCACCCACACCGGCCCGTACGGCGCGGTCGCGGCGGATTCCCACGCCTCGCGCAGCGCGGTCGGAATCTGGCTGATCGAGCGGACCACGTGCACCGACTTCACGACATCGCGGAAGCTGGCCTGCTGGTCCGGCAATTCGTGCAGGTAGCCGTGCCGTCCGCCGCCGAGCCCGGCGACCGGGATCTGGCTGGAGATCCCGAGCACCGGCACCGAGGCCGCGCGCGATTCCTGCAGCGAGGCCAGCGTGAGCAGCGCGCCGGGGCCGGTCGACACGATCATCGGCGTCACCGGCACCGGGCCGTGCGGATCGGCGGCGAGCCGGGCGCGCGCGTGGCCGTCCGCGGCGAAGGCGAGGTTGTTCTCCACTCGCGAGCTGACCACGCGCAGGTCGTCCGCCCGGCGCAGCGCCTCGAACAGGCCGAGCGCGTGCTGTCCAGGCAGGCCGAACACAGTGTCCGCACCGAGCGCCCGCAGCGTCTCTACGACAACGTCGCCGCCGATCCGGGTCATGCGCCGCGTCCCAGCGCCAGCAGGCTGACCAGGTCGTAGGCGACGTGCGAAGCGGCGACAGCGGTGATTTCGGCGTGGTCGTAGGCCGGAGCCAGCTCCACGACGTCCGCGCCGACCAGGTTAAGCCCGCGAAGGCCGCGCAGGATCTCCAGCAGTTCGCGGCTGGTCATGCCGCCTGCTTCGGGAGTGCCGGTGCCGGGTGCGTGCGCGGGGTCGAGCACGTCGATGTCGACGGACACGTACAGCGGACGGTCGCCGATGCGCTGGCGAAGCGCGTCCACGGTCTCGTCGATACCGCGGCGCAGTACGTCGCCGGAGGTGACGATGCCGAAGCCGAGGCGACGGTCCTCTTCGAGGTCGCGCTTGCCGTACAGCGGCCCGCGCGTGCCCACGTGCGACACGGCGCTGGTGTCGAGGATGCCTTCTTCGACCGCGCGACGGAACGGCGTGCCGTGCGTGTACGGCTCGCCGAAGTAGGTGTCCCAGGTGTCGAGGTGGGCGTCGAAGTGAAGCAGCGCAACGGGACCGTGCTTCTTCGCGGCCGCGCGCAGCAGCGGGAGCGCGATGGTGTGGTCGCCGCCGACAGTTACCAGCTTCGTCTCGCCCGCAGTAAGCGCTTCGGCTTCCTGCTGCAGCTTCTCGATCGCTTCGCCGATGTGGAACGGGTTGACCGCGATGTCGCCGGCGTCGACGACCTGCTTCTCGGCGAACGGCGAAACGTCCAGGCCCGGGTGGTACGGCCGCAGCAGCCGGCTCGCCTCGCGCAGCGCCGAAGGACCGAACCGCGCGCCGGGGCGGTAGGACACGCCGGAGTCGAACGGCACGCCGACCACGGCTACGTCGGCGCTCGGCACCTCGTCGATCCGCGGCAGCCGCGCGAAGGTCGCGAAGCCGGCGAAGCGCGGGATCTGCGACGAGTCGAGCGGGCCGACCGGACGCTGTTCACTCACTGGGGCAACTCCTGTCGGGTTTCGGATGCGCTGAGATCTTCAGCGGCAGCGTGGTTTTCGGAGCCGTGAAGACGTTCTGTCCACACGGAAAGGATGCTGTCCGGCGTACGCGGTGTCGCGAGGCTGACGCCGATGTACACGACAAGGCTGACGCCGAGACCCCAATAGATCGGACTGTTGGCCGCAACCCCGTCGATGATCATGAAGGCGATCACAGACACTGTGCCGGCCACCATCGACGCGTACGCGCCTTCGCGAGTACCGCGCTTCCAGAACAGCGCGCCGATGATCGTGACGAGCAGCCCGCCGACGAGGATGTCGTACGCGATGGTGAGCGCGTTGACGACGTCGTCCACGAGCATTGCGATACCGATGGCCACGATGCCCAGCACAAGTGTCGTCACTCGGTTACGCAAGACCTCGCCGCTCTTAAGGCCGATCTTGCGGAACAGGTCCGAAGTCGTCGTCGTGGCACACGCGATCAGCGCGCCGCTCGAAGTCGACATCAGCGCCGACAGCGCGGCAGCGAGCACGAGACCGCGTACGCCGGTGGGCAGCAGCCGTTCGGCGATGGTGGCGAAGGCGTCCTGCGCACTGCCGAGGTCCGGGTACAGCACCTTCGCCGCCGTACCGATCAGCGCGCCCGCGATGCCGTAGACGAGGCAGTAGACGCCGGAGATGACGCCGCCGCCGGTCGCGACGCGCGGGGTGCGCGCGGTGAATACGCGCTGCCAGATGTCCTGTCCGATCAGCAGGCCGAAGGTGTAGATCAGGAAGTAGGTCAGGATCGTCTCGCCGCCGATCGAGGTGAACTCGAAGTACGACGCGTCGAGCTTCTCGGCCATCCCGCTGAAGCCGCCCGCCGAGACGAGCGCGACCGGCAGCAGCACGAACAGGATGCCGATCGTCTTGATCACGAACTGCGCGATGTCGGTCAGCGTGATCGACCACATGCCGCCGAGCACCGAGTAGAGCACCACGATCGACCCGCCGATCGCGATCCCGGCCCAGCTCGGGATCGAGAACAGCACCTTGAAGATCGACGCGAACGCCAGCGTCGAGGTGACCGTGAGCATCAGCGTGTAGCCCCACATCACCACGCCGGACACCGCGCTCGCGCGGCCGCCGTAGCGCAGGTCGAGCATCTCGCCGACGGTGTAGACGCGCAGTTTCACCAGCCGCCGCGCGAAAACCGCGTGCAGCACCAGGATCCCGACGCCGATCGTGATCACCAGCCACGCGCCGGAGATGCCGTAAGTGTAGCCGAGCTTCACGCCGCCGACGGTCGACGCGCCGCCGAGCACGACGGCCGACATCGTGCCGGAGTACATGAACCAGCCGAGCCGCCGTCCGGCGACCAGGTAGTCGGATTTGGTCTTGGCCAGCCGGAGGCCGATCCAGCCGACCCCGATCATGCCCGCGATGTACAGCGCGATCACCGCATAGTCGCCGCCCACGGGTCCTCCTTGAAACGGGGTGGGGTTCTTGCGGGACACCGTAGGGTCGGGCGACCCCGCGGCGGCATGGGACGATGTATCCAGGACTTCGCGGAAGATTGGCCGAAATGACCCACCACGACGTGCTGTTGCCCGCAGAGGTGACAGTTCCACTACGCACCGTCGCGGGCAACCCGGAGCTGGCGCTCGACGTGGTGCCCGAAACGCTGCGCCCGGGCGCGCTGGACCGGCCGGTGCGATGGGCGCACGTGAGCGAACTGGCCGACCCCGCGCCGTACCTGGTGGGCGCCGAACTCGTGCTGACCGCGGGCGTGAACCTGCCGAAGGACGCCGACCGCTACGTCCGGGGGCTATGCGACGCGGGCGTCACCGCGCTCGGCTTCGGCCTCACCCCGACGGTCTCGGAAACCCTGCCCTCCTCGCTGCGCGACGCCTGCGCGGAACACGGCCTGCCGTTGCTGGTCGTGCCGCCCGCGACGCCGTTCCTGGCCATCAACCGCGCCGTCGCAGTCGCGCTCGCCGAGGCCGGGCGGCACGAAGAACGACGGCTGGCGGAAGGCCGCGAAGCGTTGACCCGAGCAGCGGGCGGCGGTCTGGGGGAGTTGGTCGCCGCGCTCGCCGGGCGATTGCGCGGGTGGGTCGCGATGGTCGGCGCCGGAGACGTGCTGGCGGCCGGCTACGACGCGCCGCAGCCCTTGCCATCGCCGGTGAAGGAACTGCTCGCGACCCTGCGCTCCCGTTCCGGAATCCGCATTGCTTCCACCGAATTGCCCGACGGCACGCACGTCGTCGCGCAGCCGGTGTACCCGCAGGCGACCGCCGCGCACCTGGTCGTCGTAGGCCGGGCGCGGCGGTTCGACAGCGGAGACCGGGCGATCCTGGCCGTCGGCGCGGCGCTGCTGGGGCTCGTCGGCCGCGCCGGATCGGACAGCGCGGAACTCGGCGCCGCGGCCACCGCGTTGCTGCTCGGCGGCCCCGGCTCGGACGCGCTCGCCGGAGTGCTCGGCAGCGATCAGGCCCGCCTCGTCGCCGGAATCGCCCACCGGCGCGGCCCGGACGCCCTGTCCCGGCGCCCGGACTGGCTGCGCGCCCGGCTGGACACCCCGCTGGTCCAGGTCCTGCCCGGTCCGCGGTTCTACGCCATCGCGAGCGAACTCGGCGACCTGGACGGCCTCCTCGAACACGGCTGGCTGGCGGTAGCGAGTCCGCCGCACCCGGCCGCGAACCTGCCCGCAGCCGTCGCGGAAACCGAACTGCTGCTCGCTCGTGCCCGCGCGCTGGCCCGGCCGCTGGCTGCGAGTGCCGATCCGCTCGGTTTCGACGAGCTGATCCCGCCCGCCGCAGCGAGCGCGTTCGCCGAGCGTCTGCTGGCCCCGCTGCGCGAACTGGACCGGGCGCACGGCCGCGAACTGGTGCCGACTTTGCGGACCTGGCTGGCGCATCACGGCAGCTGGGACCGGACCGCGACGGAACTCGGCGTGCACCGCAACAGCGTGCGGCACCGGATCGGACAGGTGGAACGGGCGCTGGACGTCGAGCTGGCCGACCCGGAAACGCGGATGCGACTGTGGTTCGCGTTGCGGTGGGGGTGAAGGCGAGTGTCCATTCAGGTCTCTCAGGTGCTCTCAGGAAACTATGGGATTGTGGTCGAGTGCGAGTTCTGGTAGTCGAAGACGAAGAGCCGTTGGCCGACGCGATCGCCCGCGGGCTGCGGCGGGAGGGCATGGCCGTCGACATCGCGCTCACGGGCGACGACGGGCACGAGAAGTCGTCCGTCACGCGGTACGACGTGGTGCTGCTCGACCGCGACCTGCCCGGGATGTCCGGCGACGACCTGTGCCGCGAGATCGTGACGTCCGGCGAGCTGACGCGGGTGCTGATGCTGACCGCGAGCAGTTCGGTGTCCGACCGGGTGGACGGGCTGTCGCTGGGCGCGGACGACTATCTCGCCAAGCCGTTCGCCTTCCCCGAGCTGGTCGCGCGCGTGCGGGCGCTGGGCCGCCGCGCGACGCCCGCCGCGCCGCCGCTGCTCACCGCGGGCGACGTCGAGCTGGACCCGGCGAAGCGCACCGTCCGGCGCGCGAGCGGGCCGGTCGAGCTGACCCGCAAGGAGTTCGGCGTGCTCGAGGTGCTGCTGTCCGCGGCCGGATCCGTGGTCAGCAGCGAGGAACTGCTGGAGCGGGTCTGGGACGAGAACGCCGACCCGTTCACCACGACCGTCCGGGTCACCGTCATGACCCTGCGCAAGAAGCTCGGCGAACCGGGCATCATCGAGACCGTGGTCGGCTCGGGCTACCGGGTGTCGGTCGCCGGTTCCGAGTGAAGCTTCCCGGCGCCCGCAGCCTGCGGGTGCGCGTCACCGTCCTGGCGACCGTCCTGGTCGCCGCGGCGGGGCTGTTGCTGCTGTGGCTCGCGTGGACGCTCGTCGGCGACGCGGTCGACGCCGTGCCGCACATGCCGCCGGGCACCATCGTCCGGGTCGACGGCATCGACGTGGACGCGTCCACGCTCGCGCAGCATCTGCGCACGCACGCCGTCACCCGGGTGCTGATCTTCGGCTCGCTGGCGTTCTGCTTCGTGGTGGCCGCGGCGGCGATCCTGGCCTGGACGTTCACCTCCCGCGTGCTGCGTCCGCTGCGCGAGATCACCGGGACCGCGCAACGGCTGTCGATCGAGTCGATGGGGGAGCGCATCGGCGAGATCCGCTCGCGCGACGAGCTCGCCGAGCTGGCGCGGACTTTCGACGCCATGCTCGACCGGCTCCAGGACGCGTTCGACTCGCAGCGCCATTTCGTGGCCAACGCGAGCCACGAATTGCGCACCCCGCTGTCGGTGATCCGGACGGAACTGGACGTCACGCTGTCCGACGAACACGCCGACGAGGCCGAGTTCCGCCGGATGGCCGGGGTGGTCCTGGACGCGACGAACCGGGCGGGTCAGCTGGTGAATTCGTTGCTGCTGCTGGCCCGCACCGACGGAGCCGGTCTCGTGACGCGGGAACTGGTGGACCTGACGGTGCTCGTGGAGCGGGCTTGGTCGGCTGTTCGCGGCGAAGCCGAACAACGGGGCCTGCGCGCGGATTTCGCGATGCAGCCGTCTCCTGCGATCGGGGATTCCGCTTTGCTGGAACGGATCGCGGGAAACCTGGTCGAGAACGCGGTGCGGCACAACGTCGACGGCGGCTGGATCGAGGTGACGACCGAGCCGGGCGCGCAGTGGTCGGTCCTGCGGGTGCGCTCGTCGGGCGGACTGCTGGACCCGGCGGCGGTGCCGGAACTGTTCCAGCCGTTCCGCCGCGCCGGGGTGGCCCGGACGGCGCGTTCGGGAGCGGGCCTGGGGCTGTCGATCGTGCGCGCGGCGGTGCAGGCACACGGCGGGACGGTGTCCGCGGAGCCGGTGGTGGGAGGCGGACTGGCGGTGACGGTGCGGCTGCCAACGGTGTAGCACAACCGTAGCACCTTATCGAAAAGGTGCTACAATCCTGGCTATGGGGTACGCAATCGGCCAGCGAGAGCTGCGCAACGACAACGCGGAGATCATGCGACGCGTGGCGGCAGGCGAGTCGTTCGTGGTGACCCGCAACGGGAAGCCGGTAGCCGACTTGGTGCCGCACCGCGTCCCGGAGGAGCCGCGGCGAGACCGGACGCTCGGCGAGATCCAGGAAGCGTTCCGCGGGCTGCCGCCGATGGACAGCGCTGAATGGCGTCGCGAGCGGGAAGCCGACGACGCGGTCTTCGGGCCGGACCGCCTTGGCGAGCCCGGCGAAGACCGGTGACCGCTCCGTCCCGGGTGCTGCTCGACACGTCGGTGGTCATCGATCTCGAACGGCTCGACCTCGGCTCGTACGCGTCCGCGGTGCCCGCGGTCAGTTCGGTGACCATTGCGGAGCTGGCCTACGGTCTCGCCACCGACGATCCCATCCGGCTCGCGGAACGGGTCGAGCGCTACCGCCGCGCTCTCGACCAGTTCGAGGTGCTGCCGTTCGGCGTCGACGAGGCCAAGATGTACGGCACGGGTGCGGCGCTGGTCCGGCGGTTCGGGCGGGATCCGCGGCCTCGCCGGATGGACCTGCAGATCGCGGCGACAGCGGCGGCGCAGCAGATTCCGCTGCTGACCAGGAACCTGAAGGACTTCGTGGGGCTGGATCGGCTGGTTTCCGTCGTCGAGATCTGAGCCAGGCAGGCGCGGCCGAAACCGCGCCTGCCGGGTGAGACTGTCCTCAGTGGACGTCCACGAACGTCGGATTCCCGTACAGCCAAAGGTCTTCGTACGGATTCGCCTGCCCGATCACGTCCATCGCCGGCTCGATCCCGCCAGCGACGTGCCGCTTCCCGTCCGTCCCGCGCACCCGGACGTAGAACGGCTCCCGCACGTTGCGGAACGTGTGCTTGAACATCACCCGCCGTCCCGCATAGCCGCGCGAAGGCGTGAAAGACTCCACCACCCGCGTACCCGGCGCAGTCATCGTGTCGCGATCCGCCGCCGGGCCGGTGACCGGGCCCGAGATCAGGTCCAGCCGGCCCAGTCGCGGCACCGAACCCGACCCGTTCGGCCGGTAGGCAGTCACCGCGGAAACGACGACCGTCACGGTCGAGCCACGCCGTACGCGTAGCCGTCCGCCGAAGGTCGCGCAGTCGCCGCCGCCGAGCACGCCGACTTCCAGCTGCTGCACCAAACCGCCGTGAGACAGCCAAATCCGGCCCGCGCGCAGACCCTCCAGCACGCCCTCGAAGCCCGGCCGACGCACGCCGACCACCGTGCGGCTGAACTCGCCGGGGTAGAAATCCGCGTACGGCGCGGACAACTGCGGCACCCCGCTGTCGACCGGGTCCGGGTACTTGCCGGTCTGTTCGTACCAGCCGTCCGGCACCGACGGGCGCACCAGCTGGTCGCCGCGGTTGTAATGCGAGTCGGAGTTCGTGGTGATCCACCACGGTTTTCCTTCGGCCAGCAGGGAATCCCACAGCCCGCCGACCTTCGCGGTGGTCCAGTCCCAGCCGCCGAACGTGCGGTACGCCTCGGTCGGGAATCCGGGCCACGAGTCGCCGCCGGGGTTGTTGCCGTAGCCGCCGCGAGCGCCGCCATTGCCTTGCGGCTTCGGGAATCCGTCGGCCTGCGCGCCCGGTGCGCCTTCCATGCCGATCACGATTCCCGGCGCGGTGTCGCGATAGTTGCGCAGTTCGTGCGGCGACACGCGGCCGTTGCGCAGCGGATGGTTGATCAGCACGACCGGCGCGTGGATCCGGCGGGTGCGTTCCTGCTCGGCGAGCCACCGCAAACCCTTGAGCGCCAGCGCTTCGTGCTCCGGGCTGGAGGATTCGGAACCGGTCAGCCGCCAGTCGAAACCGCGCTCGAACTCGCGCAGCACAGTCGCCTGGTCTCGCCCGGCCTGGAAGAACAGCGTGGCGTGCTCCGCGCCCGGCACGTTCCACTCCATGCCTTGCCACAGCAGCAGATCCGGGTGCCTCCGCTGCGCGGCGAGCACGTCGCGGCTCGTCGGTTCCACGGACGACTTCTCGTGCGTCGCGTGCCCGTGGTCGGTGAAGACGATCCACTTCGCGCCGTGCTCGCGCGCGCCGGCCGCGATCCGGTCGATGGTGTACATCGCGTCGTACGAGTACTGGCTGTGCGTGTGGTGATCGCCGACGACCCACTGGTAGCGGCGGCCGAACAGCCAGTCGAGATCAATCCCGAGGTCGAGCCCCAGATCGAGGTCCATGGCGTCGGCCTGGCCCGAGGCCAGCACCGGGGCCCCGGCCGCGACCGCGCCGACGAGCCCCGCGCGCTTGAAGAATCCGCGACGGCCGACGCCGCCCGGGTCCGTGGTGTTCATCCTGCTCCTGACCTGCTCGAACGATTCGGCAGGACGCTATGGGGCAGCGGTGAACGGCTGGTGCCCGGAAGGTCACGAAGGGCTCGGTGTGTCCGGGTTCACTGCGGAGCCGCCCTGCGGGAACAGGGCGGCTCCGCCAAGGCGTTACGCCGGAACCGAAGCGACGCCCTGGGAGAGGAACGGCTTGCCGTTGACCCGCTCCGAGACGCCCGCCCGGTCGAGGTACGGCGTGATGCCGCCCAGCCAGAACGGCCAGCCCGCGCCGAGGATCAGGCACAGGTCGATGTCCTGGGCCTCCGCGACGACGCCCTCGTCGAGCATGATCCGGACCTCCTCCGCGATCGCGTTCAGCGCGCGGTCGCGGACCTGCTCGGCGGTGGACGGCTTGTCGCCTTGGGTCCACAGCGCGGCGACCTCCGGGTCGACCGACGGCGTGCCCGTCGCGTCCCAGGTCCAGACGCCCTTCTTGCCCGCCTTCACGAACTTGTCCAGGTTCTCGCTCACGGTGAAGCGGTCCGGGAACGAGCCGTGCAGCGTTTCGCCGACGTGCAGCGCGATCGCCGGGCCGACGAGCTGCATCAGGTTCAGCGGCGACATCGGCAGGCCGAGCGGCTCCAGCGCGGAGTCGGCCACGTCGAACGGCGTGCCCTCGTCCACCGCCACCAGCACCTCGCCGAGGAAGCGCAGCAGCAGCCGGTTCACGACGAACGCCGTCGCGTCCTTCACCAGCACGCTCGACTTCTTCAGCTGCTTGCCGACCGAGAACGCGGTCGCCAGCGCCGCGTCGTCGGTCTTCTCGCCGCGCACGATCTCCAGCAGCGGCAGCACGGCCACCGGGTTGAAGAAGTGGAAACCGACCACGCGCTCCGGGTGCTGCAGCTTCGAGGCCATCGCGGTGATCGACAGCGACGAGGTGTTCGTGGCCAGGATCGTCTCAGGGGAGACGTGCTGCTCCAGCTCGGCGAACACCTGCTGCTTCACGCCCAGCTCTTCGAAAACGGCCTCGATCACGAAGTCCGCGTCGGAGAACGCGGCCTTGTCGAGCGAGCCGGTCACCAAAGCCTTGAGCCGGTTCGCGCCGTCCGGCGACACCCGCTTCTTGGCCAGCAGCTTGTCGATCTCCTCGTGGACGTAGCCCACGCCCTTGTCGACGCGCGCCTGGTCGACGTCGGTGAGCACCACCGGCACCTTGAGGCGGCGCACGAACAGCAGCGCCAGCTGGCTGGCCATCAGGCCCGCGCCCACGATGCCGACCTTGTTCACCTTGCGCGCCAACGACTTGTCCGGCGCGCCGGCCGGCCGCTTGGCCCGCTTGTTGACCAGGTTGAACGAGTACAGCCCGGCCCGCAGCACGTCCGACATCAGCAGCTCGGCGAGCCCGTCGGTCTCCGCCGCGTAACCGCGGTCGAGATCGTTCTCCCGCGCCAGCTCCAGCAGCTCGACAGCCTTGGTCGCGCCCGGCGAAGCACCGTGCGTGCGACCGTCCACGATGGACTTGGCGCGCGCGACGGCCGCGTCCCACTCGGCACCGCGGTCGATTTCGCGACGGGCCGGGGTGATTTCGCCGTTGACGACCTTGGCCAGCCACAGCAGCGACTGCTCCAGGTAGTCCGCGGAACCGAAGACCTCGTCGACGATGCCGAGTTCGGCGGCCTTGCGCACGTTCAGCATCTTGTTCTGCGCCAGCGCGTTCTCGATGATCACGGTGACGGCGGCGTCCGGGCCGATCAGGTTCGGCAGCAGCTGCGTGCCGCCCCAGCCCGGGAACAGGCCGAGGAACACTTCGGGAAACGCGATCGCCGCGGTGTTCTCCGACAGCGTGCGGTAGTGGCAGGACAGCGCGAGTTCGAGCCCGCCGCCCATCACCGCGCCGTTGACGAACCCGAACGTCGGGATCTTCGACTCGGTGAGCCGGCGGAACACGTCGTGCCCGGTCTGCGCGATCTCCCGCGCCAGCTTCGGGTCCGACACCGCCTCGACGCCGGAAAGGTCCGCGCCGACGGCGAAGATGAACGGCTTGCCGGTGACCGCGATCGCTGCGGGCTCGGCGGCGAACGCCTTGTCCAGCGCGGCGTTCAACGCGACGAGACCCTGCGGGCCGAAGGTGTTCGGCCGGGTGTGGTCGTGGCCGTTGTCCAAGGTGATGAGCGCGACCGGCTTGTCCAGCCCGGGCACCTTGACCAGGTTCGTGACCGCGTTGGTCACGACCTCGTCCGGGAACGCGGCCTTCGCCTCTTCAGCGGTGAAAGTCATTACTTCGCCCCCTCAGAGCCGTTGTAGGCCGGGTTTTCCCAGATCACGGTGCCGCCCATGCCGATGCCGATGCACATCGTGGTGAGGCCGTAGCGCACGTCCGGGCGCTCGGCGAACTGGCGCGACAGCTGCGTCATCAGCCGCACGCCGGACGAAGCCAGCGGGTGGCCGCACGCGATCGCGCCGCCCCACTGGTTGACCCGGGGGTCGTCGTCGGCGATGCCGAAGTGGTCGAGGAACGCGAGCACCTGCACCGCGAACGCCTCGTTGATCTCGAACAGGCCGATGTCCTCAATGGACAGACCGGTGCGCTGGAACAGCTTCTCGGTGGCCGGCACCGGGCCGATGCCCATGACCTCCGGCTCGACGCCCGCGAACGAGTAGCCGACCAGCCGCATCCCGACCGGAAGGCCCAGCTCGCGCGCGGTGTCCTCGTCGGCCAGGATCGCCGCGGTGGCGCCGTCGTTGAGACCGGCCGCGTTGCCCGCGGTGATCCGGCCGTGCGGGCGGAACGGCGTCTTCAGCTTCGCCAGCTGCTCGACGGTGGTGCCCGGGCGCGGCGGCTCGTCCTCGGTCGCGAGGCCCCACCCGAGTTCCTTCGACTTCGTCGCCACCGGAACCAGCTCGGGACCGATCTTGCCGGTCTTCACAGCCTCGGCGTAGCGCTCCTGGCTGCGCGCGGCGAACGCGTCCGTGCGCTCCTTGGTGATCTCCGGGAAGCGGTCGTGCAGGTTCTCCGCGGTCTGGCCCATCACGAGCGCGGTCGGGTCGACCAGCTTGTCCGCGACGATCCGCGGGTTCGGGTCGACGCCCTCGCCCATCGGGTGGCGGCCCATGTGCTCGACGCCGCCGGCGATCGCGATGTCGTACGCGCCGAAGCCGATGCCGCTCGCGGTGGTGGTCACCGCGGTCATCGCGCCCGCGCACATCCGGTCGATCGCGAAGCCCGGCACGGACTTCGGCAGCCCGGCGAGCAGCGCGGCGGTGCGGCCGATGGTCAGGCCCTGGTCGCCGATCTGCGTCGTCGCGGCGATCGCCACCTCGTCCACGCGCTCGGGCGGCAGCTCCGGATGCCGCCGCAGCAGCTCGCGGATGGCGTTGACGACGAGGTCGTCCGCCCGGGTCCCGGCGTACATGCCCTTGTCGCCCGCCTTGCCGAAGGGCGTGCGTACCCCTTCGACGAAGACGACATTGCGCACCCCTCGCGCGGTGGGCGCGAGCGGCGGCGTTGCTGGTGCGGCCACGAATGCTCCTGAAGTAGAGAGTGTTCCTGTCCCGCACCCTAGCCCTTGTTACCCGTGGGTAACCAGTGCAGTGGCCCGGTCGAGTGGGAGACGGCACACTCCCGGGGGCTTGTGGCATGGGGCACACTGGCGGGAACGCACCAACCGGACGGGGGACGGCAATGGCGCTTTTCCGGGCGAACCCGGCAGCCGAAATCGCGAAACTGCGCAAAAAACTGGCGAAAGCCACGGTCCGGATTCCCCGGAGAGCCTCGCGATGCGCCACCGGATCGGCATCCTCCTGGTGGAAACCGGCGACTGGCCCGCGGCGGAGGAGCACTACACCGAACTCGCCGACGCCCAGGTGCGCGTCGAGGGCGATCAGCATCCGGGCACGCTCGGCGCTTGGCTGAACCTGGCCATGGCGAAGGCCGCGCTGGGCCAGATCGAGGACGCGGTGCACCTGATGGAGTCCACAGTGGACATCTACGAAGCCGTCAGCCCCGACGACCCGGCCACCATGCAGGCACAGCTGGTGCTGTCGGAGATGTACTCGGTTTCCGGGGAGTACGACGAGGCGCTGGACGTGCTCAGCCGGCACCTGAAGGCGTGCGTGGACAAGTTCGGCGAGTACCACGAGCTGACCATCGCGGGCGCGCGTCGGAAGGTGAGTGTGCTGCGGACACTCGGCCGATACGGCGAGGCTGGCTCTTTGAACTCCGGCCTGTCCCGTAAGCCGCGAGACGACTACGAACGCGATAGCGCCCGCGCGGTCGGCTTGCTGATCCGGGCGGAAGGCGGCGAGGCGAAGACCGTCCAGTACAAGGTGAGGGAACTCGCCGAGCAGTACCGCACCCCGGAGTTCATCGAGGTTCTCGCCGCGGTGCTGCTGCGAGCCGGGGAACCCGCGGAAGCGGCAGAGCTGTACCGCGCCGTGCTGTCCGCGCAACCGGCGGCGCAGCAGTGGGGCCCGGCCGCGGAATTGGCCCGCGCGTACCTGGAAAGCGGCCAGCTCGACGCGGCGGAAACCCTGGCCGGAGAGATCGCGGCGGCCGACGGTCTGCCGGACGGACACCCGCTGAAGCTCGGCGCCCGGGCGACATTGGCGCGGGTGGCCCGGGAACGCGGCCGGGATGCCGAGGCAGATCGTGAACTGGCGGCGGTCGCGGCGGGGTTGACGGAGGCGTTTGGTCCGAAGCATCCGGATGTCGTCGAGGTTTCTGGGTGGCTTAAGAAGGACTGAATCGCCGGGCGGGCAGACTGTCCAGGTGGGACTCTTCCGCACGAAGCCAGAGCCGGTCGACGAGATCGCCGCACTGCAGGCCGCCCTCGCGAAGGCGCGTAACCCGAAGAGCGCGCCGAACCTGCGTCGGCGGCTCCTGCTGGGCCAGTTGCTGCTCAAGAACGAGGACTGGGCGGCAGGGGAGCGGCACTACGCGGATCTCGTGCCCGCGTTGACGGAAGAATTCGGTCCGCGTGGGCCGGACACCCTTGCCGCGTGGGCGAATCTGGCGTACTGCCAGACTTCGCAGGCCCGTCCGGCGGAGGCGATCCCGCTGCTGGAACGCACCGCGGAGGTGTTCGAGGCAACCTGGGGCGCGCGCCAGCCGGGGACGTTCAAAACCCAGCTGCTCCTCGCGGAAGCCTACGGCGTGGCAGCGCAGTACGAAGACGCGCTCGCGGTGCTCGACGCGCACGTCGACTACTGCACCGCCGAACTCGGCCCGGCGCACGCCCGGACGAGAGCCGGACGACGCCGGAAGGTCGTCATGCTGCGCGCGCTGGCCCGGTACGAGACGGCCGAACAACTGCTGTCAGCCGAGGACGCGTTCGGTGAGACCGACGAGCAACGAGACGCGCTCCTCTTGGTGGTGCGAGCCGAAACCGGAGATCCGGAGGCAGCGATCGCTCCGCTGCGCGAACTGTTCGAGAAGCGGCCAGAGATGGGGGAGTCCCTGGCAACCGTTCTCCTGATGACAGGGCAAGCGCCCGAGGCAGCCGACCTGCTCCGCCAGGCACTGGGCGAAGCGCGAGGCCGAGGTGCGCTGACCCTCCGCACCGCGCTCGCGCGAGCCTGCGTGGAGAGCGGCGATCTGGACGGAGCCGAGCAAGCGGCGCGGGCGGTGCTGGCCGCTGGTGCCTGGCCAGCGGGACATCCGATGGTGCTCGGCCTCCGCGCGACTCTGGCCCGAGCCGCCGCCCGACGAGGCGACCGAGCGGGTGCGGCGGCTGAGCTGGAATCCGTGACAGCCGGGCTCAAAGCAATCCTCGGCGAAGCCCATCCGCGCGTCGCCCAGGCGGCCGGATGGCTTGCGGAGTGCTGACGGCCGCGGACCTGAACCCGCGGCCGCCAACCGAAAATCACTCCGCCGAATCGTCCTCCGGACGCACCGGAACCGGTGTCCCGTCCCGCAACTGCGGTTCCCGCAGCCGGAAAATCTCCTCGAACTCCCGGATCCGCGCCGCCCGGTAGTCCGGCACCCCGGCCGGGTCGAAGCGGTAGAACCCGGCCCCGTCCTGGAGACCTCGCCGCTGGCCGGTCATGTTCTCCTCGACGATCGCGGGCGCCTGGAACCGCTCGCCGAGTTCGCCGGTCAGGTAGCGCGAGGCGTAGTACAGGATGTCCCCGCCGCCCCAGTCGATGAATTCCAGCGGGCCCAGCACCGAAAACCGCGGGCCGAGACCCGCGCGCACCGCGAGGTCGATCTCGGCGGCGCCGGCCACCCCTTCCTCGACCATCCGCGCGGCCTCGTTCATCAGCAGCGCCTGCAGCCGCGGCACGATGTACCCGGCGGCGGGCCCGCACACCACGGGCACCTTGCCGATTTCGCGCAACAGCTCCACGAGCCGCTCGACCGCGGCCGGGTCGGTGTCGTCGCTCCGGCTGACCTCGACCAGCGGCATCAGCTCGGCCGGGTTGAGCCAGTGCGCGTTGACGACGCGCTCCGGCCGGTCGGCGAGTTCCGCGATCTGCGTGACCAGGAAGGTCGACGTCGTCGAGGCCAGCACCGCCGACTCCGGCACCTGCGAGCCGAGCCAGCCGAATACCTCGCGCTTGACGTCCATGACCTCCGGCACGGCCTCGAACACCACGGTCGCGTCGGCGAGTTCCTTCGCCGAACGGTCGCCCAGCGTCAGGCTTTCCAGCGCGTCGGCGTGGCCGAACATCGCGCGCAGCCGGTCGGCGAGGCGCTTGCGGACCTCGTCGCGCCGGAGCTGGCGTTCTTCCTCGGTGCGGTCTTTGACGTCCGCGAGCAACACCGGATGGCCCGCCGCGAGGAAGGCCAGCGCGATGCCCTCGCCCATCCGCCCGGCGCCGACGATCGCGATCACGACTGGACTCCGTCCTGCAGCAGCTTGGTCAGCCCGGCGCGGTCGAGACCGGCGAGGCCGAGGTTCTCGAACGTCCGTCCTTCAGCGTAGAAATCGCGCCCGGTGATCGCGGAACCCAAAGCCAGCAGGCCTTCCGCGACCGGCGTCGGCACCCCGGCCCACCGGCCCGCGGACACCAGCAGCGACAGCCCGAGCCGGGTGTCTTCGACCATGTAGCGGTGCGTGTGGAGGTCGATCTTCTCGCGCCAGTCGCCGCTGTCGGTCAGCCGCTCGTGCGCCGCGCGGCCGTACATCCACTCCTCGCCGTCGGTGGCGTAGTGATCGGCCAGCGGGAAGTGCGGCGCGCCATAGCCGAACGCCTCGCGCAGCGCGACCCGCTCGGCGTCGAGCGCGTCGGTGACGCTGCGGATCGACGGCTGCGTGCCCTCGTTGTGGATGTCCCAGGCGGCGAAATGCTCCAGCGGACCGGCGTTCATCGTGATCAGCGGCGGATGGATGATCGGGCCCGCGTTCATCAGCGCTCCGCTGAGCCCGTCGCCCGCGTCCTCGATGCTCGGGTACGCCTCGCGCAGCGTCTTGAACGCGCTTTCCGCCAGCCGCAACGGGAAAACTCCGGTCGGCAGACGGGTCGCGTACCCGCTGATCACCACTTCGGCGTCACCATGACGACGCGCGAGATACGGCAGCGTCCCGGCTTCGGCGAACGCGATCTCCGGACTCCCGCCCGCCGCGGCGACGGCCTTGGCGAACACCATCGAACCGAACGTGCCCGGCGGAAGGAAAACCACCTGGCCCTCGGTCAGCAGCGGGGCGAGCCGGGGAGCCAGGTCGTCGTGCGTGGTCGACGGCAGCGGGATCACGATCAGAGCCGCGCCGCGCACCGCCTCGGCGAGATCCGCCATCGGGTTGATCTCCCCGGCGCCGTCGCCCACCGGCACCGAACGGGAACCCCGGTAATCCCGGACGCCCACCGCCCCGGTCGCGCGCAACGCTTCCAACGCCTCGGCGTTCCGCCGCCACCAGCGCACTTCGTGGCCGTGCTCGGCGAGTTCCGCCACCGTGGCCCAGGAACCGTGCCCGCCCCCGAGAACCGCGATCTTCACTGTCATGTGCTCCTGTCTAGTGCTGATGTGCTGTCGCACTTTCTCACGGGTCGACAAGGTCGGTCTCGCCCCACAACTGATCTTGCTGCTCGCGCACGATCCCGCCGAACTCGCCCGGGACGATCGTCCGGTACGGCCCGGATTCGACCGCGACCCGCGCGATCGTCTCGATCGCCGGGGCCGGATCGCGCTGCATGGCGAGGAAATCCGAAAAGTCGTGTTCCGAGGCAGGCGCGTTCTCCACGAGTTTTTCGTTGAACCCAGTGGAAAACGGCCCAGGTTCGACGACCCGTACTTCGATTCCGTGCGGTCGCAGCTCCTGCCGGACCGCCTGCGCCATGGCTTCGAGGGCGAACTTGCTGGCCCCGTACGCACCCGCGCCGGGAGCGACGAACAGCCCCGCCACCGACGTGACGAACACGATCCGCCCGCCACGCCCGGCCGCGACGAGCCGGTCGGCGACCAGCCGCGTCAACTCGAGCGTGCCGAAGACGTTGACCTCGAACGTTTTCCGCACCACCGCGGAATCCGTGCGCAGGAGCGGTCCTTCGGCACCGAATCCGGCGTTGTTGAGCAGAACCGACGCGTCGAGCCCTGCAGCCGCTTCACGATCAGCCGGGTCGAGCAGATCAAGCCGGGAGACCTCCGCGGCGAGCCCGCGCTCGGCGAACGCCGCCCGCGTCGGTTCGACCTGATCGTCCCGTTCGACCGTGGCGAACACCCGGTGCCCACGCGCCGCGAGCGTCAACCCCGCTCCCAGCCCGAGGCCCGATCCGGCGCCCGTGATCAAAACCGACTCGCTGTGTTCTTCGCTTGGCCGACCCACGTGCGCAGTGTCGCTTGCGTCGCGGTCCGGCCTCAATCAGACTTCCGCCACATGGAAGCCAGGCCCACCGCGGCGGCGCGGCTGCTGTCGGTGCTGGACTGCTTCAGCGCGCAGACGCCGGTGCTCTCGCTGACCGAGATCGCCCAGGCCGCCGGCCTGCCATTGAGCACCGCGCACCGCATGGTCGGCGAACTGGCCGAATGGGGAGCGCTCGCCCGTGACGACCATGGTGGCTACCACCTCGGCCTGAAACTGTGGGAGCTCGGCTCGCTCTCGCTGGCCCGTGCGTCGATCCGCGACATCGCTCTGCCGTATCTGGGCGATCTCTTCGACGCGACTGGCGAGAACGTGCACCTCTCGGTGCTGGACGGAACTGACGTCGTGTTCCTGGCCCGGCTGGCCGGGCACCGTTCGGTAGGAATCCTCACCACGACCGGCAGCCGTCTGCCCGCGACCACTACCGCGACCGGTCGGGTGCTGCTCGCGCACGCTGCCGCCGATACCCGCGAATCTGCGCTGACTAGCCCGATTGCGGCGGAAACTCAGCACACCACGACCGATCCGGAGACTTTGCGCGCCGAACTCGCCGAGATTGCCCGTGCTGGCTACTGCGTCGCGGATCGCCAGCTTGCCGACGACGCAGTAGCCGTTGCCGCGCCGATCCGAGACGCTTCCGGCCGGGTCACTGCGGCGGTCGCGGTTGTGGGGCGTCGGGAGACGACGGTGGTGGCGCATCTGGTGCCTGCGGTGGTTACGACGGCTACGGGGGTGGGGCGGTCGCTTGGTTATCGCAGGTCGGTTCGTCGTCGGGGTTGATCGTCGGGGTTGATTTGGCAGGTCAGCTCACCAGCTGTGTTTTTGGCGTCGGCTCCGCCGCCGCGTGCGGGATCGCTTTTAGCCGGCGTTTGGGGGCTGCCCGGCGTGAGGGGCCTTCGGCCTGTCACGC
>NZ_JBHZAG010000083.1:0-41717 GCF_042754125.1 Amycolatopsis sp. NPDC059235 | reverse complement strand
CGGCGGGACAGGCCGAAGGCCCCTCCCGCCGCTCAGCCCCAAACGCCGGCTAAAAGCAATCCCGCGCGCGGCGGCGAAGCCGACGCCAAAAACACAGTTCGCGCTTCGCAGCTTCTCCCCGAACCCGCCCCCGGCTAACTCACCCACAACCAACCCGCTCACAACCGCCCCGCCCACAAAGCCAGCCAGCCAACCCGTCCACAAACCCGCCCCAACCACACCTCCGCACCCCAACGAGTGACCCCCATGTCTAATCCGTGTAAAGCCCTCCACCCACTCTCAGCAAAATCGTCATAACGTCGCTTCGTGCCCCGAATCCCGCTCCCCCGCACCCGCGGCTCCCGGCTCATCGCCGCGGCCGCCGTGGTGCTGGTCGCCGCCGCGGCAGTGACCGTCTGGGCAACCCGAGACCGCGGCCCCGCCCCGGTCCGGACCCAGGACGCCTTCCTCTCGATGCCCGCCGCCCCTGGTTCCGCCGATCAGGTCCGCATCGACACCACGACCTACTACCCCGAACACACGCCCGCCCCCGCCGTGCTGTTAGCGCACGGCTTCGGCGGCGACAAGTCCAGTGTGGACCCACAGGCCCGCGAACTGGCCCAGCGCGGCTTCGTAGTGCTCTCCTGGTCCGCACGCGGATTCGGCCACAGCACCGGCAAAATCGGCCTGAACGACCCCGACGGCGAAGTCGCCGACGCGCGCCGGCTGGTCGACCGACTGGCCGCGAGCCCGGAGGTAGCGACCGGAGCCGACGGCCAGCGCGAGATCGGGGTGACCGGAGCGTCCTACGGCGGTTCGCTGTCGCTCCTGCTCGCCGGGACCGATCACCGAGTGCGCGCGCTCGCGCCGGTGATCACCTACAACGACCTCGGCCAAGCTCTCGTGCCGAACGCCGCGGCAACGACCGCGCCGGAAGCGAAGACTCCGGCGGCCGGCGCGTTCTCCCCGGACGGCGTCTTCAAGAAGACCTGGGCGGGCATCTTCTTCTCCGCCGGTTCCGGCGCGGCAGCGGCAAGCACGCCGTCCGCCGAAGCTCCCGAAGCCGGCCAGAAGACCAACGACAACGGCAGCACAGCGGGCAACAGCGGCGGCACCGCTCCCCAAGCCGCCACGCCACCGGCTGGGGCACGGTCGGAGCGGCCATCGGCGGATCCGTGCGGACGGTTCACCGCGCCGGTGTGCAAGGCGTACACGGAACTAGCGACGACCGGCAAGGCCAGCCCGGAAACCGTCGCGCTGCTGCACCGCGTCTCCCCCTCGTCGGTCACCGGCAAGATCACCGCGCCGACGCTGCTCGTCCAGGGCGAGAGCGACACGCTGTTCGGGCTCGACCAATCCGACGCCACCGCGCGCCAAATCACCGCGGCGGGCGGATCGGTGCGCACGATCTGGTACACCGGCGGGCACGACGGCGGCATCCCGGGACCGCAGCTGCGCGCGAAGATCGGCGACTTCCTGTGGTCGTCGCTCACCGGCCAGGGCGACCCGGGCCACGGATTCAGCTACGACGTCCAAGGCACCTTGCGCGCCAACGGAACCCCGTCGGTGCGGACGGTCAACACCGCGGCGTACCCCGGGCTGAACGGCGACGGGACCGAGCGGAAGCAGATCGCGCTCAGCGGTCCGGCGCAGCCGATCGTCCGGCCCGCGGGCGCGAATCCGGCCGCGGTGAGCGGGATTCCGGGCCTCAACGGGCTCGCGTCCAGCACCTCACGGCTGGCTCCGATGTTCAGCAGCGACCCGCCGGGACAGGCCGCGCAGTTCGCCACCGCACCGTTCGACAGCCAGGTATTGCTGTCCGGTTCGAGCACCGTCCAGCTGCGAGTCGCGACCGATCCGGCGCATCCGCAGCCGGAGGCGGTGTTGTTCGCGAAGCTGTACGACGTCGGTCAGGACGGCACCCGCGTGCTGCCCGCGAACGCGGTCGCGCCGTTCCGGGTCACCGGCCTGCCCGCCGACGGCACGCCGGTCGACGTCACGGTGACGCTGCCGGGCGTCGTGCGGCCGATCGACTCCGGGCATTCGCTGCGGCTCGTCGTGGGCACGACCGATCAGGCGTACTCAGTGCCGACGCAGCCGGGGGTGTTCCGGGTCGGGCTCGCGTCTGGTGCGGCGCTTGCCGTCCCCGTGGTGCCGGGCGCTTCGGTCGGCGCTCCCCTGCCGGTCGGGCAGCTGATCGGCATCGGCGCGACGCTGCTGATCGCGATCGCGGTCGTCGTGGTGGCGGTGATCCGGCGGCGGCGAGCGCACGACGTCGACCCGGAGCTCGCGGACACCCCGCTGGTGATCAAGGGGCTGCGCAAGCAGTACGCGGGCGGGTTCACCGCGGTGCGGGACCTGTCGTTCCGCGTCGAACCGGGCCAGGTGCTCGGCCTGCTCGGCCCGAACGGCGCGGGCAAGACGACCACGCTGCGGATGCTGATGGGCCTGATCACGCCGACCGCGGGCGAGATCCGCGTGTTCGGCCACCGGATCGCGCCGGGCGCGCCGGTGCTGTCGCGGATCGGGTCGTTCGTCGAAGGATCCGGATTCCTGCCGCATCTGTCCGGCAAGGCGAACCTGGAGCTGTACTGGGCGGCGACCGGGCGGCCGGTCGAGAAGGCGCATTTCACCGAGGCGCTGGAGATCGCCGGGCTCGGCGACTCGGTGCACCGGCGGGTGAAGACCTACAGCCAGGGCATGCGGCAGCGGCTCGCGATCGCGCAGGCGATGCTCGGGCTGCCGGAGCTGATGGTGCTCGACGAACCGACCAACGGGCTCGACCCGCCGCAGATCCACCAGATGCGGGAGGTCCTGCAGCGCTACGCCGCCACCGGGCGCACCGTCGTCGTCTCGAGCCACCTGCTGGCCGAGGTCGAGCAGACGTGTTCGCACGTGGTGGTCATGCACCGCGGGAGGCTCGTGGCCTCGGGCGAGGTCGGCGAGCTGGCGGCCTCGAGCGGCGAGGCCACGTTCCGGGTCGACGACGCGGCGGCGGCCGCGGCGACGCTCAAGAGCGTCGGCGGGGTGTCGGACATCGAAACCGAGGGCGACCTGGTGCACGCGAATCTCGACGGGCTGCCGCGCGCCGACGCGGTCGCGGCGCTCGTGCGCGCCGGGGTCGCGGTGGAGCAGGCCGGGCCGCGCCGCCGGCTCGAAGACGCGTTCCTGCAGCTGGTGGGAGAGGATTCATGAGCGAGGACAACGGTTCCGGCGGGGTGCACACCGACCCGGCCGCGCTGCAGGAACTGAGCGACCTGGCCACCGCGGAGCCGGCCGAGGTCGGCCCGGACGGCGCGGTGGCGGGCTACCGCGCCGACCGGACGCTGCGGCTGGGCGTGGAGCTGAAGCGGCAGCTGCGCCGGCGGCGGACCCAGCTGGTGCTGGCGTTCGTCGCGGTGCTGCCGTTCATTCTCGTCGTGGCGTTCCAGATCGGGCAGTCCAGTCCCAACCGCCGCTCCGGCGGGTTCGTGGACCTCGCGACGGCGAGCGCACCGAACTTCGTGGTGCTCGCGTTCTTCGTGTCCGGCACGTTCCTGCTGCCGATGATCGTCGCGTTGTTCTTCGGCGACACGATCGCGAGCGAATCGTCGTGGTCGAGCCTGAAGTACCTGCTGGCGATCCCGGTGCCGCGGCACCGGCTGCTGCGGCAGAAGGCCGCGGTGTCCGGGCTGCTGTCGATCGCCGCGCTGGTGCTGCTGCCGGTGGTTTCGCTGCTGGTCGGCATCATCTGGTACGGCGCGGGCGACGCGATCAGCCCCACCGGCGACGCGGTCAGCTTCGGCGACAGCCTGCTGGCGCTGCTGATGTCCACTGTGTACATCGTGGTGCAGCTGGCCTGGGTCGCCGGGCTCGCGCTGCTGCTGAGCGTGTCGACGGAGGCGCCGCTGGGAGCGGTCGGCGGAACGGTGCTGGTGGCGATCCTGTCGCAGATCCTCGACCAGATCACCGCGCTGGAGGGCTTGCGGAACTATCTGCCGACGCACTATTCGTTCGCCTGGATCGACTTGATCTCCACGGACATCGACTGGACGAACCTGGCCAGCGGGGTGCTGTCGTCGGTCATCTACACGACGGTGTTCCTGCTGCTGGCGGGCCGCCGGTTCGCACGCAAGGACGTCACCAGCTGAGGCCGGATGTCCGGTACGGTTCGGCGCGTGACGATCCACCTGGAACTCGATGCCGGCGTCGCACTCGTGACCCTCGAACACGGGCGCGGCAACACCCTCGACACCGCCACCTGCAATGAGCTGGTGATCAGACTCGAAGAGGCCGACGCGGCCGGAGCCCGCGCGGTCGTGCTGACCGGCTCCGGCGACATGTTCTCCGCCGGAGTGGATCTCCTGGCCATCGACGAGGGCGGCGCGCGCTACGTCGGCGATTTCCTGCCCGCGTTGTCGGACGCGTTCCTGGCTGTCTTCGGCTTCCCGCGCCCGGTGGTAGCGGCGGTGAACGGCCACGCCATCGCGGGCGGCATGGTCCTCGCGGCGGCGTGCGACCACCGGATCGCCGCCGACGGCCCCGGCCGCATCGGCGTGACGGAGCTGCTCGTGGGCGTGCCGTTCCCGTTGTCGGCGCTGGAGATTCTGCGCTGCACCTACGGGACGAACCCGCTGCCGTCCCTGATCTACAGCGGCGCGACGGTCACCATGGCCGACGCAGTCCACCGCGGCCTGGTCGACGAGGTCGTGCCCGCCGAGGACGTGCTCACCAGGGCACGCGAACTGGCCGCCCGGCTCGGCGAACTGCCCACGGAGGCTTTCGCGCACACGAAGGCGCAGCTGCGGCAGCCGTACCACCAGCGGATCGCGGAGAACCGCGTGTCGGACGACGCGCAGGTGGAGCGGCTGTGGCGGTCCGAACCGGCGCTGGCGGCGGTGAAGGCTTACGTGGAGAAGGTGCTGAAGCGCTGACCTTTCGGTTGGCCCTTGCCCGGGAAATCGCGGGATCAGAGACTTTCTTGCCTCAGCTCTGCCCTCGCACCCATTGCTTCGGCCGCATGTTTCTGTGAAAGTCGAGGTGAGGGTCCGGGAACCGGGGGTGCCTCAGTTCGGAGCGCACCCCCGGGCCGGGGGTCCCGTTCGGCTGATCGCCGTCAGTTCTCTCCCAGTTTGACCAGTTCGAGGTCGGTTTGGGGAAACTCGTCGCCGATGCAGAGCAGCGGTTCTCCGGCGATCTTGGCGGTGGCATAGCTGTGGCAGTCGCCGAGATTCAGCTTCGCCGGATGACGGCCTTTCCCGAACTGGCTGAAGGCGTCAGTGGCGATCTCGCTGTGTTCCTCGGTGAAGGGGACCACCGCGATGCGGTTGTCCTGCATGAACCTGGCCAGGGCCAGCCTCCCCCGGGAACCCAGCCGCACCGTCAAGACGACGCCCACCTCCACCAAGGTCGGTGCGCCAATTCTCGGCGCGGCGGCCTCGGCGAGGCGTTCTTCGAGCCGATCGTGGCCCGGCTCGCGCAGGAGAATCGCCACGATCGCGGAACTGTCGAGGATCACACGCCCTCCGGCCCGAATCCGAGAATGTCTTCTTCCTCCTCCTTGGAGAGAGGCTTTCCCAGCTCCTCGGGCGGGATGAGCGGCCAGATCTCCTCTTCGAGCATCCGGCGCAACCGCTTCAGCCGCTGTTCAGCGTCCTCGTGCTTGCGCAGCTGGTCCCGGCGCAGCTGAAGAGACTCGCGGACCGCCCCGGTTTTAGTGGTGCCGGTCAGCTCGGCGACCTCGGCTGCCAAGCGCTCCGTTTCCGGATCCTTGATGTTCATCGCCATGGTGTAATGGTACCGGAGATGGTGTAACTACTTGATCCCGGCCGCGTCCATCCCTCGCAGTTCCTTCTTCAGGTCCGAGACCTCGTCGCGCAGGCGGGCGGCCAGTTCGAACTGCAGGTCGCGGGCGGCCTGCATCATCTGGTCGGTCATCTGCTGGATCAGGTCGGCCAGTTCGGCGCGCGGCATCGACGACACGTTCTTGTCGGTCAGCATGCCCGAGCTGCGGACGCGGTCGCCCTGTTCCGGCTTCTTGCCGCGCGAGGCGTTGCGGCCCGAGCCGCCGACCGCGACCGACTCGTCCGAGTCTTCCGCTTCGTTGTAGACGCGGTCGAGGATGTCGGCGATCTTCTTGCGCAGCGGCTGCGGGTCGAGGCCGCGCTCCTCGTTGTAGGCGACCTGCTTGGCGCGGCGGCGGTCGGTCTCCTCGATCGCGTACTGCATCGAATCGGTGATCTTGTCCGCATACATGTGGACCTCGCCGGACACGTTTCGCGCCGCGCGGCCGATGGTCTGGATCAGCGACGTACCGCTGCGCAGGAAGCCCTCCTTGTCCGCGTCGAGGATCGCGACCAGCGACACCTCGGGCAGGTCGAGGCCCTCGCGCAGCAGGTTGATGCCGACCAGGACGTCGTAGTCGCCCGCACGCAGCTGCCGCAGCAGCTCGACCCGGCGCAGCGTGTCGACCTCCGAGTGCAGGTACCGGACCCGGATGCCCAGCTCCAGCAGGTAGTCCGTGAGGTCCTCGGCCATCTTCTTGGTGAGCGTGGTGACCAGGACGCGCTCGTCCTTCTCCGCGCGCTCGCGGATCTCGTGCACCAGGTCGTCGATCTGCCCCTCGGTGGGCTTCACGACCACCTTCGGGTCGACCAGGCCGGTCGGCCGGATGACCTGCTCGACGAACTCGCCGCCGGTCTGGCCCATCTCGTACGGGCCCGGCGTCGCCGACAGATACACCGTCTGCCCGATCCGGTCGGAGAACTCCTCCCAGGTCAGCGGCCGGTTGTCGACCGCGCTCGGCAGCCGGAAGCCGTAGTCGACGAGGTTGCGCTTGCGGCTCATGTCGCCCTCGTACATGCCGCCGATCTGCGGCACCGTCTGGTGCGATTCGTCGATGACCAGCAGGAAGTCTTCCGGGAAGTAGTCGATGAGCGTGGCGGGCGCGGTGCCCGCGCCGCGGCCGTCGATGTGCCGCGAGTAGTTCTCGATGCCGGAGCAGAAGCCGACCTGGCGCATCATCTCGATGTCGTAGGCGGTGCGCATCCGCAGCCGCTGGGCCTCCAGCAGCTTGCCCTGCTTCTCCAGCTCGGCCAGCCGCTCCTCCAGCTCGGACTCGATGCCGCGGATCGCCTTTTCCATCCGCTCCGGCCCGGCGACGTAGTGCGTGGCCGGGAAGATCCGGACCTCCTCGACCTCGCGCACGATGTCGCCGGTGAGCGGGTGCAGGTAGTACAGCTTGTCGATCTCGTCGCCGAAGAACTCGACGCGGATCGCCAGCTCCTCGTACGCCGGGATGATCTCCACCGTGTCGCCGCGGACGCGGAAGGTGCCGCGCGCGAAGGCGATGTCATTGCGCGAGTACTGCACGTCGACCAGTGCGCGCAGCAGCACGTCTCGCTCCACCGTGCCGCCGACTTCGAGCTTCGTGGACCGGTCGAGGTACGACTGCGGCGTGCCGAGGCCGTAAATGCACGAGACGGACGCGACCACGATGACGTCTCGCCGCGAGAGCAGGTTCATCGTGGCGGAGTGGCGCAGCCGCTCGACGTCGTCGTTGATCGACGAGTCCTTCTCGATGTAGGTGTCCGTCTGCGCGATGTACGCCTCGGGCTGGTAGTAGTCGTAGTAGCTGACGAAGTATTCGACCGCGTTGTGCGGGAACAGCTCGCGCAGCTCGTTGGCCAGCTGCGCGGCCAGCGTCTTGTTCGGGGCCATCACCAAAGTGGGCCGCTGGACGCGCTCGATCAGCCACGCGGTGGTGGCCGATTTGCCGGTGCCGGTGGCGCCGAGCAGCACGACGTCTTTCTCGCCCGCGCGGATCCGGCGCTCGAGATCGTCGATGGCCGCCGGCTGGTCGCCGGCGGGCTGGTACTCGCTGACGACCTCGAACCGGCCGCCGGCACGAGGCACCTCGGAGACCGGGCGGAAGTCGGACTGGGCGAGGACGGGGTGTTCGGTTGCGAAAGCCACGGGAACCAGGGTAGGCCGGGGCACCGACAATTTCCGCGACGGCCGGTGTGAGCTGGGGATCTATCGCTCTTCCGGGACGCCTCGGGGCAGCTGTGAGGGGAACCCTGAGGGACTCTGAGTCCCTCAGGGTTCCCCTCACGGACTTCTGGCGGTGCGCGCGCCCAGGGCGGCCGGGCGGGCAGTCTCCGTCAGCAGCTGCAGCAGTCGCATCCGCCGCAGCAGTCGCAGTCGCACCCGTTGCAGCAGTCGCAGCCGCAGTCGCAGTCGGCGCCGTTCGGTTCGCCGCTCCAGGGGCCCGGGTACGGATCGCGGCAGCAGAACTGGCAGGAGCAGCACATGTACGTCGCGATCGCGCAGCCCGCGAAGAAGTTCCGGCGTTTCGGCGGCACCGCGAACTTCGGCACCCAGCAGCCGCCGCCCTTGCCGTCCAGGGAGTCCCCGCCCTCCGGCGGTTCGGGACCGTCCGGACCGCCGGGTCCACCGGGGCCGCTCGGTCCGCCTGGTCCACCTGGTCCGCCGGGCCCGCCTGGTCCGGGAGGGCCCGCAGAGCCGCCGGGGCCGGGCATCCCGGCAGGTCCGTAGCCGGGAACCGGCGCGCCGTAGCCCGGCGGCGGCCCGTATCCGGGCATCCCCGGCTGCTGCCCATATCCCGGCTGCCCGGGCCCAGGCGCACCGATCCCCGGCCCGTAAGGCGACTGCTGCGGCGTAGGCCCCGGCCCGATCCACCCGGGCGGCGGCTGCTGACCGTGCTGCCCAGGCCCGTGCCCCTGCAAGCGGTGATGCCCGAACGCCCGCCGCACCGCCTGCCTCAGCTCATGCACCAGCAACGCGTGCACCAGCGCCGAATCAGCGAACTCCGCCTCGCGCAGCGCCAGTTCGACCCCGAGCACCGCATCCGTGCACAACCGGTGCGCCTCGTCCAGCGCGGTTCCCGTGGCCAGCAACGGATTCCACGAACCGGACGCGGCGTCCGAAGCCAGGTCCTCGACCGCGTCGAGCAGGTGCGCCACCCGGCCGAACAACCGCCCGGCCTCGGCGAGCGGCGCGCGGTTGCCGGGGCGTCCGGCCAGCACCGCGGTCTGCGCGAACGCCGCGGACGACGCCAGCTCGGCCGGTTCGGTCGCCAGCAGCGGCGAGTCTCCGGCGTGAATGGCCCGCTCCAGCTCGCCCTGCCGACCGACCGCTTCGGTCAGCACCGCGGTGTCGAAACCGATGCCCGCGCCCGTCCGGCCGCCTTGCGCGGCCCAGCGTCGCGCCACGAGCCGGGCTGCCCCGGCGACCGGCCGCCGGGCGAAAGCGCCGTCCCGGTCGGCGACGTGGTCGTCGACCTTCGCCGAAGCCAGTACCAGCGAAACCGCCGCGGCGAGCCGGGCGCCGTCGCCGACCGCGACGGACGCCGGGCGCATCGACCGCAGCGGGCACGGGCCGGCGGCGCGGCGGGGTCCGCTCGGCGTCTGTGCCTCGACCAGCGCGGACACGATCAGCGCGTCGTAGTTCGTCACGACCCGGGCGAACTGGCCGTGCTGGTCGCGCAGGGCGAGGCAGAGGCCGCACAGGTGTGCCATCCAGTCCGCGTGCAGCCGCCCGGCCAGCCGGTGCCGGCAGGGTCTGATGATCCCGAACAAGTGCTTGTCCCCCCAGAAGAACCGAACGACCCGCGAACTTTAGCCCCTCGGCCAGGCCCCTAACCGGCTTTCCGGCGATTCTCGCGAAGGGCGCGGGCAAGGCAGGATGGGCGGATGACCGATCTGCACCCGCCGAAGGTCGAGACGTTCGACCCGGCCGCCCGCGTGAACATCGACAACAAGGGCATCCGCCGCGACGTGGAGGAGTTCCGCGAGGAGCCGTTCGGCCTGTACCTGGCGCGGCAGGCGCCGGGGCGGGCGCAGTTCCACTACCTCGAGTCCTGGCTGCTGCCGGAGCTCGGGCTGCGGATCACCGACTTCTGGTTCACCCCCGGCCACGAGCGCGACCAGGATTTCTACCTCGACGTGGTGCGCGTGCACCGCGACGGCCCGCGCTGGGTGGCCACCGACCTCTACCTCGACCTCGTGCTCAAGGACAAGATCTCGGTCCGGGTGATCGACACCGACGAGCTGCTCGCCGCCGTCGCCGGAAACCTGCTCTCGCAACAGGAAGGCGAGTACGCGCTCGAAGTCGCCTACGCCGCGCTCGAGGGCCTCGCCGCACACGGCTACGACCTCGCCGCCTGGCTGTCCACAAAGGACATGACACTCGGCTGGCGCAGGCATCCCTAACCGGGAACGGGGGAATTCCCCACCCCCGCCCGGCGGTCAGCCGGATTACCCGAAGCGGCTCCCCCGGCCACGATCAGCGGCATGGAACGAACCGCAAATCAGGTGACGCTCGACCTCGTGTGCTCGCTCTATCGCGAGCACACCGAAGCGTTGCGCGCCGCGAAGGACGCCCAGCGAGCGCACCGCCGCGCGCATCCGGCGATGAAGACCCAGCTGGACGACGTCGAAGCGGAGATCACCTACCTGCTCCTGCGCCACCTGCGCCCGGAGAAAGTCGTGGAGATCGGTTCGCTGCACGGCTGGTCCACGAGCTGGATCCTCCGCGCGCTCGCGGACAACGGCGCCGGCGGGCTGACCACGATCGACCTCATCGGCAACGCCACCAAGACCGTCCCGCACGCACTGGCCAAGGGCCGCTGGGAGTTCCGCCAGGGCGACGCGCGCACCCTCACCGCCGACTGGCTGTCCGATGTGGACTATCTCTTCATCGACGCCGACCACGGCGCGCGCTTCGCGAGGTGGTACCTCGCCGACGTCTTCCCGAAGATCGACGCCGCGGTGAGCGTGCACGACGTGTTCCACCGGCGCACCCCGCTGCCGTTCACCGAAGGCGCCGAAGTGGTGCGCTGGCTCGAAAAAACGCGGAATCCGTACTTCACCGCCGCACGCGCCCGGGCGAAACACGCGTACGCTCGGCTCAACGAGCTCAGGCGCGAACTCGGCGTCGACAGCGTCGTCCACACCGGCCGCGACAACCCGATGATCTACTTCCGCATCCACCGATCGGTGGATGCGCGGCTGACAGCCGGTGGACCGGAAGTCGCACCGTTCCGCTGATCCGATCGGCCGCTCCAGCCGGGATTCTCGAACACAGCAACCGCTGCGATTCGAGAGGGGACTCCCAGCCCATGCCGGTCATCGAGGTGCGAAACCTCCGCAAACGCTACCGCGAGAAAACGGCGGTGGAAGACGTTTCGTTCACCGTGGAGCGGGGCGAGATCTTCGGGATCCTCGGCCCCAACGGCGCGGGCAAGACGACCACGGTCGAATGTGTCGAGGGCCTGCGCTCCCCCGACGGCGGCACCGTTTCAGTGCTCGGGCTCGACCCGCGGCGCGACGTCCGCGAACTGCGCCAGCGCCTCGGCGTCCAGCTGCAGGAGAGCCGGCTGCCCGACCGGTTGCGCGTCGCCGAGGTGCTCGATCTGTTCGCCGCGATGTACCGCACCCCGGCCGATCCGGAGCGGCTGATGGACCTGCTCGGGCTCACCGAGCAGCGGAACACCTTCTACCGCAAGCTTTCCGGCGGACAGCAGCAGCGCGTGTCGATCGCGCTCGCGCTTGTCGGCAGTCCCGAGGTGGTGGTGCTCGACGAGCTGACGACCGGTCTCGACCCGCAGGCCCGCCGCGACACCTGGGACCTCGTCGAAGCGGTCCGCGCCGAGGGCGTGACGGTCGTGCTGGTCACGCACTTCATGGAGGAAGCGGAACGGCTGTGCGACCGGATCGCGGTCATCGACGCCGGGCGCGTCGTCGCGACCGACACCCCGGCCGGACTGGTCGGTCGCGTCGGCGGGGAGCAGCGCATCCGGTTCCGCCCCTCCGCGCCAGTCGATCCGCAGGAGCTGGCGGGGCTGCCGGACGTGCTGAAGGTCGAGCGGAACGGCCCGCATCTCGTGGTGACCGGCGGTGCCGGCGCATTGCAAGCGGTGACGTCGTTCCTCGCCCGCGCCGACGTGGTGGCGGGCGATCTGCGGGTGGAGCAGGCCAGCCTCGACGACGCCTTCGTCGCGCTGACCGGCCGGAAACTGGACTGAGGGGGCACCGGAAGTGTTGTCGAAACTGACCGTCGCCGAGGCGAAGATCTTCCTCCGCGACCCCGGTGCGCCCGCCGTGGTGCTCGGGATCCCGCTGGCGCTGCTGCTGGTGTTCGGGTTGATGCCGGGGTCGCGCGAACCCAGCGCCGAGCACGGCGGCCAGTCGGCGCTGGCCACGTTGATCGCGCCGATGGCGGTGGCGCTCCTGCTCGGGATCCTCGCGGTGTACATGCTGCCCGGCGCGATGGCCGCGCATCGGGAGAAGGGGGTGCTGAAGCGGCTGGCGGCGAGCCCGATGCCGCCGTCGCGGCTGCTGGCCGCGCAGCTGCTGGTGAATCTCGCCATCGCGGTCGTCGCGATCGTGCTCGTCGTGGGGGTGGGCACGATCGCGCTCGGCATGGCGCTGCCGAGGAACCCGGGCGGGTTCTTCGCGGTCGCGCTGCTGGGCGCGGTGTCGCTGTTCTCAGTCGGCACGCTGCTCGCCGCGTTCGTACCGAGCACCCGCGCGGCGAACGGGCTCGGCGCGGCCGTGTTCTTCCCGATGCTCGCGCTCGGCGGCGTCTGGGTGCCGAAGGAACAGCTGCCGCCGGTGCTGCAGCACATCGCCGACATCCTGCCGCTCGGCGCGACACTCGGCAGCCTGCGCGAGACCGCCGCCGGACACGCGCCGCAGTGGTTGCCTCTGGTGGCCCTCGCGGTGGTCGCCGTCGTGTGTTCGACGCTCGCCGCCCGATTCTTCCGCTGGGAGTGAGCGCGATGACTACGACACAGGAAGAAACCACGACAACCCGTTCGGTCGCGCCGTTCGCCCGGATGCCCGTGTTCGGCATCGCCGCGCTGATGGCGGTGCCGCTGGTGCTCACCGCGAACAACTACGGCTACTTCGGCGACGAGCTGTACTTCCTCGCCGCCGGAAGGCATCTGGCCTGGGGTTACGTGGATCAGCCGCCGCTGCTGCCGCTGCTCGCCCGGGCGATGGACACGATCGCGCCGGACTCGCTGTTCGTCCTGCGGCTCCCGGCGATGCTGGCGATGCTCGCCGGGGTCGTGTTCGCCGCGCTCATCGCCCGCGAACTCGGCGGCCGCACCCGCGCGCAGGTAATCACCGCAGCGACGTTCGCCGCCTGCACGAATTTCGTGGCCGGCGGCCATTACCTGGCGACCTCGACGCTGGATCCGTTCCTCTGGACCGTCCTGCTCTGGCTGGTCGTCCGCTGGATCCGCACCCGGCGCGACGGTCTGCTGCTGTGGGCCGGAGTCGTCACCGCGCTCGCGCTGTATGTGAAGTTCCTGATCGGCGGCTTCTGGATCGTCGCCGGGATCGCGCTGCTGATCTGCGGTCCGCGCGAACTGCTGCGCCGCCCGATGCTGTGGGCGGGCGCCGCGATCGCCGCACTGGCGCTGGTCCCGACGCTGGTCTGGCAGGCGCAGCACGGCTGGCCGCAGCTCAGCATGGGCGCGGCGATCTCGAACGAGGTCGGCGAATCCTGGGGCGGGCGGCTGTCCTGGCTCCCGCAGGTGCTGCTGCTCGCCGGTGTCCCGGTCGGAGCCGTGCTGCTGGGCTACGGCCTGTGGCGGCTGCTGCGTTCGCCTCAGCTGCGTTCGTACCGCTTCCTCGCCTGGACCACACTCGCGCTCGCGGTGGTGTTCATCGCGGTGAACGGCCGGTCGTACTACATCGCGGGCATGTTCGCGCCGTGCTGGGCGGCCGCCGCGGTGGAGCTGGAGAGCGGACAAGCATCGCGGTGGTGGCGCTGGATTCCGACCTGGCCGATCTACGTGCTGTCCGCGCTGCTGATGCTGCCTGCGGCGCTGCCGGTGTGGCCGCATTCGTGGGTCGAGAAGAACCCGTCTCTGCCGACGCCAGCCTTCTCGTTCGGCGAGGTCGGCTGGCCGGAAGCCGCGCAATCGGTCGCCCGCGCGTTCCATCGCGTGCCCGACCCGGCACACACCGCGATCGTCGGCGAGACGTACTGGACCGCGAGCGCGCTCGACCGCTACGGACCGGAGCTGGGCCTGCCCGAGCCGACCAGCCCGAACCGCGGGTACGCCACGCTGGCCGTGCCGCCCGATTCGGCACGCGACGTCCTGTTCGTCGGGGCCGATCCCCGGCCGCTGCTCGGGCGCTTCGCCCATCTCGAGCCGGTCGGAGCCGTGACGACCGGGGACGCGAAGCCGAGTGTGCTCGACGGCACTCCGATGTGGCTGGCCACCGCGAGGCTGCGGCCGTGGCCGGAAATCTGGCCCCAGCTGGCGAACACCGGCGCTTGACCGGCGCCACCCGCAGTACGGCGGCGTCAGGCCTCGCCCGTAGGGTGCGGGCGAGGCCAGCCCCCGATCCGCCGACAGGGAGCAGGATGGATGCCGTGACCACGGCCACCGCACCGAGCACGCCCGACCGCTCGCTCGCCGGGTTCGCCCGGCGGCCGGTCTTCCTGCTCGCCGCGGGGACCGCCGCCGTGCTCCTCGCCACCGCCGGCCGCTACGGCTACTTCGGCGACGAGCTGTACTTCCTCGCCGCGGGCAAACACCTCGCGTGGGGGTACGCGGACCAGCCGCCGGTGCTGCCGTTCCTCGCCTGGCTGGCGAACTCGATCGCGCCGGGCTCGCTCGTCGTGTTCCGGATCCCGGCGATACTGGCGACCGCCGCGGGCGTGGTGTTCACCGCGCTGATCGCCCGCGAAATGGGCGGCGAACGCAAGGCGCAGACGCGCGCCGCCGCGGCGTACGCGATCTGCGGGCAGTTCGTCGGCAGCGGCCACTACCTCGCGACGTCCACTGTGGACCCGCTGCTGTGGACGATCGTGCTGTGGCTGCTGGTGCGCTGGATCCGCACCCGCGACGACAATCTGCTGCTGTGGCTCGGCGTCGCGACGGCGGTCGGGCTGAACGTGAAGTTCCTGATCGGCGGATTCTGGGCGGTCACCGCGCTCACCGCGCTCATCTTCGGACCGCGAGACCTGTTGCGCCGTCCCAAACTATGGCTGGGCGCGGCGATCGCCGCGGTCGCGTGTGTACCGACCTTGCTCTGGCAGGCCTCGAACGGCTGGCCGCAGCTCGGCATGGGCGACGCGGTTTCGCGCGAAGTCGAGGAGGCGGGCGGCCGGGCGATGTTCGTGCCGACGCTGCTCGCCGGGGCTGGTTGGGTCATCGGCGCGCTCGGCGTGCTGTACGGGCTGACGGTGCTGGTCGGCAGCTCTCGGTTGCGCGCGTACCGATTCCTCGGCTGGACCGCGCTCGGCGTCTTCGCGCTCTTCCTCATCGGCAACGGCCGGTTCTATTACGCCGCAGGCACTTTCGGTCTGTTGTGGGCCGCCGCCGCGGTGCATCTGCAGGACCGCGGACGGCCCGCGTTGTGGTGGCGCTGGGTGCCGACGTGGCCGATGTTCGTCCTGTCCGCGCTGTACAGCCTCCCCTACGCGCTCCCGGTGTGGCCAGTGCAGTGGCTGGTCGAGCATCCGACCGCGCCGCGCCCCGCGTACGCGATGGAGGAGTACGGCTGGCCGGATCTGGCCGCGTCCGTCGCCACGCAGTACCGCGCGCTGCCGCCGGAGCAGCGGACCCGCACCGCGCTCGTCACCGGCGGGTACTGGCAGGCAGGCGCGCTCGGCCGGTACGGGCCTGATCAGGGCCTGCCCGTGGCGTACAGCGCCAGCCGCGGATTCTGGTACTTCGGGCGGCCGGGCGACAAGGCGGACACCGTGCTGTTCGTCGGCCGCGAACCGGCGAAGCTGGCGGCACACTTCCGGTCCGCGCGCATCGTCGGCGAGGTCGACAACCGGCTGGGCGTTCCTAACGCCAGCAGGCACATGCCGATCTGGCAGCTCGACGGCCGGATCGGCGGCTGGGCCGAGATCTGGCCGCAGCTCAAGGACCTCAAAGCGTGAGATTCGAGGACGTCCGAGACGTCAAACTCGACTGGCGGGGTTCGCTGATGCCGCCCGCCGAGTCTCCGGCGGGCGATCCGCCCGTGCGGTGGCATCGATGGTTCGCCCGGGTGGAGACGACGCTCGCGTGGATTCTCCTGGTCGTCCCGACGCTGTTGAGCGCGCTGACGAGCCAGACGAACGAACACCGGATCACCACCGTGTTCATCGCCGCCGGGGCCGCGGTGTGGCTAGCGCTCACCACCTTCGTTCTGAGCCCCGCGCTGCGCGAACACCCGGTCACCTCCGCCGCGGCGTTCGCCGGCGTCGTCACGTTCGGCTCGGTTCTCCAGTCGCGCGACGCCTATTTCATCATCTTCATGGTTTACGGGTTCTTCGCGGCGATGCGGATGAAGCCGATGCCGGTCGCGGTGCTCGGTGTCGGCATCACGTCGCTGCTGATCAACACCATGACGCTCGGCGGGCCGATCCACGCGCTGTCGGTGTCGCCGGGCATCTGGGGCACGGTGGTGGTCGTGCAGACCGCGGCGATCGGCGGCGGCGGCGCGCTTTTCGCCGCGGTGGGCAGGCAAAATCAAGAACGCAAGCGGATGCTCGATCAGCTGACGGCGGCCGAGGCGGAGAACCGCGGGCTGCAGCGGCAGTTGCTCACCCAGGCACGCGAGGCGGGCGTGCTCGACGAGCGGCAGCGGCTGAGCCAGGAAATCCATGACACGCTCGCGCAGGGCTTCACCGGGATCATCACCCAGCTCGAAGCCGCCGCGCAGGCCCGCGACGACGCGGCGGAATGGGAACGCCACCTCGCCGCCGCGACCCAGCTCGCGCGGGAAAACTTGACCGCGGCCCGGCGTTCGGTCGCCGCGCTGCACCCGGAACCGCTCGAAACCGCGACGCTGCCCGAAGCGCTCGCCGAGGTCGCGCGGCTGTGGAGCGAACGCACCGGCGTGCCCGCGGAGTTCTCGACCACCGGGACCGCCGTCCCGCTGCATCCGGAGCTGGAGGCGACCCTGTTGCGGGTCACCCAGGAAGCACTGTCCAATGTGGCCAGACACGCGCAGGCGGGCCGGGCTGGGATCACCCTGTCGTACATGGGCGACGAGGTGACGCTCGACGCGCGCGACGACGGCGTCGGCTTCGACCCGGCGCAGTCGAGCGCCCCGCCGTCGCGCGAAGGCGGACACGGCCTGCCCGGCATGCGGCGGCGCGCGGAACGCCTCGCCGGGACCTTGCACGTCGAGTCCGAACCGGGCGGCGGAACCGCGATCTCGGTGCGGCTGCCCGCCGTCCCGGCTGCGACACTGGACCCGACCGAGGGGGCCTCATGACCATCACCCTGCTCATCGCCGACGACCACCCGATCGTCCGGGACGGGCTGCGCGGCATCTTCACCGGCGAGCGCGGCTTCGAGGTACTGGGCGAGGCCGCGCACGGAGCCGAGGCGATCACGCTCGCCGAGGCGTTGAAGCCGGACGTCGTGCTGATGGACCTGCGGATGCCCGGCACCGACGGCGTCGCCGCGATCACCGAACTCGCCCGCCTCGGCAACCCGGCGCGCGTGCTCGTGCTGACCACGTACGACACGGATTCCGACGTGCTGCCCGCGATCGAGGCGGGTGCGACCGGCTACCTGCTCAAGGATTCGCCGCGCGAGGAACTGTTCCGCGCCGTTCGCGCCGCCGCCCGCGGCGAGGCGGTCCTCTCCCCCGCGGTCGCGAGCCGGATCATGGGCCAGATGCGCGCACCGGCCCAGGAACCGTTGTCGCAGCGCGAAATCGAGGTGCTGAACCTCGTCGCGCGCGGGTCGACGAACAAGGAAGCGGCGAAGAAGCTGTTCATCAGCGAGGCGACGGTGAAGACACATCTGCTGCACGCGTACGCGAAACTCGGCGTGAAGGACCGCGCGGCCGCGGTGGCGGTAGCTTTCGAGCGCGGCTTGCTCGGTTCTTAGCGCCCCTCCGCCAGCGCCCAAAGCCCCCGGCACGCGATGCCGATCGCGGCAACGGAGCCACACCTTCAGCTCCACAGCTCTCTGTCGCGCGACGCTACCCGGCCAGCCACTGCGGCCACGAACTCCTTCCCCGGCAACGGATCCAGCCTGCGTCCATCCCGAAGCCTAGGCGCGACCAGATCCGCCGCGGCCTCTCGCGCACCCATCACCACCTGATACGGCACCAACCGCCGGTCGCGGATACGAGAGCCCAGGCTCCCCCGGTCCGCCGGGATCACCTCGGCGCGCAGCCCGGCGTCCATCGCCTGCTCCGCCACCGCTTGGGCAGCCGGGAGTTCCGCGTCACCGACCGGCAGCACGGCCACCTGCACCGGAGCCAGCCACGGCGGGAAAGCGCCGCCATGCTCCTCAATCAGCTGTGCCAGCACGCGTTCCAGGCTGCCAAGCACCGCGCGGTGCACCAGGACCGGCCGGTGCGCGCGGCCGTCCGGGCCGACGTATTCGAGCCCGAACTGCTCCGGCTGATGGAGGTCGATCTGCACGGTGGACAGGGTCGACTCGCGGCCCGCACTGTCGGCGATCTGGACGTCGATCTTCGGACCGTAGAACGCGGCTTCGCCCGGACCGCTTTCGTATTCGACGCCGTCGAGCGCTTCGACGAGCACCTCCGCCGCGCGCTCCCATGCTTCGGCCGCACCGGCGTACTTGCCGCGGTTGTCCGGCAAGGAAAGCCGATAGCGAGCGGGTTTCAGGCCAAGATCGCGGTACACCCGGCGGATCAGCGCGAGCGCGCTCCGCACCTCCGCGCCGACCTGTTCCGGCAGGCAGAAAATGTGCGCGTCATTGAGCTGAATCGCCCGCACCCGGCTGAGCCCGCCGAGGACGCCGGACAGTTCGGCGCGGTACATCCCGCCGAGTTCGGCCAGGCGCACCGGCAGTTCGCGGTGGCTGTGGGCGCGGGAACGGTAGATCAGCGCGTGGTGCGGGCACAGGCTCGGCCGCAGCACCACCTGTTCGCCGCCGAGATCCATCGGCGGGAACATGTCGTCGCGATAGTGCGCCCAGTGGCCGGAAAGCTCGTACAGCTCGCGTTTCCCCAGCACCGGCGACGAGACGTGCTGGTAGCCGGCTCGGCGTTCGACCTCGCGGACGTACTCCTCCAGCACGTGCCGGACGGCGGCGCCGTCGGGGAGCAGGTACGGCAGCCCGGCCCCGATCAGCGGGTCGCTGCCGAACAGGCCGAGTTCCCGGCCGAGTTTGCGGTGGTCAGGCATGGCGGTCTCCTCACGGAAGGCGAGGCGAGCGCACAGCGAAGAGCCCGGGGCGCTCGCCCCGGGCTCGAATGGCAGTGTTCAGCGCGCCGGGACGGGATCCGGCGTCGTCGTGGACTGGGCGCGCTTCATGCCCGAACGGTAACCCCGCGCGAGGCGGGCCCGCACCTGGTTTTCCGGCTCAGGGCTTCCAGCCGCTCTGCGCGGCCCACTTCTCCGCGCGCACGAACGCCTCGTTGACCCAGCCCTGCTTCTCCTCCGCGTACTGCTCGACTGTGCCGTCCGCGGAATGCTTGCGCGCCAGCGCTTCCTTCACCTCGGTGTAGTTGTCGCGCTCGTCCGGATGCGCCCGGATCCAGTCGCGGAACAGCAGCGCGAGCCGCCACGCCGGGGTTTCGGTGGACCGGACGTGCAGGTTCACCGGCCGCTTCGGGTCGGCGCTCTGGTGGAACCGCTTGAGCCACTTCCCGTCGCCGCCCTGCGGATCGTCCCACCATTCGCCTTCGCGGCGGGGGAAACCGGCGTCGGCGAGAGCTTCGGCGAGCGCGTCCGCATCGTCCAAAGAGGACACTGTGAGCTGGAGGTCGAGGATGTCCTTGGCGGGCAGGCCCGGCACGGCGGTGGACCCGATGTGGTCCGCGCGCACCAGCCGCGAACCCGCGATCTGCCGCAGCCGCGCCAGCCGCCGCTCGGCCTGCAGCGGCCAGCTCGAGTCGTACGGCGAGATCACCGGCGAGGCCGGCGGACGCGGTTTGCGCAGCCGCAGGTTCGCCTCGAACGGCACCAGCCGGTCCGCCCACAGCGCGTCCACCTCGGCGAGCACGACGTCCTGCGTCCCGCCGTTGTCGAGCCAGACGTCCGCGACGGCGCGGCGCTGTTCCTCCGCCGCCTGCGCGCGGATCCGCGCCCGCGCGTCGGCCTCGGGCATGCCGCGCACCTCGACCAGCCGGCGCACCCGCACCTCCACCGGGGCATCGACGACCAGCACCAGGTGATACGCGGGCGCGAGGTCGTTCTCGACGAGCAGCGGGACGTCGTGCACGACCACCGCGTCGTCCGCGGCTGCGGCCATCAGCTCGCCGGTGCGCTGCCCGACCAGCGGATGCACGATCGCGTTGAGCCGCTTGCGGCTTTCGTCGTCCGCGAACGCGCGCGCGGCGAGCGCGGGCCGGTCGAGCGAGCCGTCCTCGGCAAGGATTTCCTCGCCGAAGGCCTCCGTCAGCGCGGCCAGCCCGGGAGTGCCGGGCTCGACGACCTCGCGCGCGATGCGGTCCGAATCGATGACGACCGCCCCGTGTTCGGCCAGCCGGTTCGCCACCGTCGACTTCCCCGCACCGATCCCGCCCGTCAGGCCCACTCGCAGCATGGCCACACCTTAACGAGAGCCGCCGTCACCCGCTCAGGCGACATCGGACCCCCTGCACGTGCAACCGCACAGGTACCCGCACACCCTCCGCGTAAACGCAAGCACATTTTCGGGCGTAGCCGAACTGATGTGGGTGACACGCCGCGCGCTTGCGCTGTTTTCGCGGGTCGAGTGCGTACCGTGCGCGGCGGAAGGGTCGCCCACACGGAGGAACAATGGCGGAGAAGCACGTCGGGAAGCACCGGCTCGGCACCCCGGGTCTGGTGCACTGCGTCTCCTATCGCCAGGTCTCGGACGCACTCGCGGAATACCGGCGCACGTGGTTCAGCGCGCTGCTCGTGCCCGCGAAGCACAGCCTGGCCGGCCTCCGCCGTCGCGCCCGCGAAGCCGCCCTCGAACGTGCCTGGGTGCCTTCGGTTTCGCTGGAACGCGCCTGACCGTCCCGCTTCGGCGAGCGCCGTGAGGGCCACCTTCACGGACTTGGATTCCCTGAAGGTTCCCCTCACGGACCGCCGGGATCAGATCGCGTGGGTTTCGATCGCGATCTCGTGGCTCAGCGTCCGGTGCACCGGGCATTTGTCCGCGATCTCCAGCAACCGCGCGCGCTGGACGTCGTCGAGGTCGCCTTCCAGCGAGATCTCCCGGGTGATCCGGCTGATCAGCCCGACCTCGGTCTCGCAGCGCTCGCAGTCGCGGGCGTGGATGCGGTCGTGCCGGAGCCGGACGGTGGTGCGGGTCAGCGGGATTCCCTTGCGGTCGGCGTACATCCGCAGCGTCATCGAGGTGCAGGTGCCGAGCGCGGACAGCAGCAGGTCGTACGGCGTGGGCCCGGCGTCCGCGCCGCCCACGCTCGCCGGTTCGTCGGCGAGGAATTCGTGGCCCGCGGTCGTGACGCGCTGCGTATAGCGGCCGCTCCCGGCATCGGTGACGACGACAGTGCCGGGTTCCGGCTGGGTCATGAGGGCGGATTCCTTCTGCTCGGCACTGCCCGCCCGGTGCGGGCGGTCGCTTGTGGACGGTCCGGGAACGACGTTCCCAAGAAGCCGTGAATATCGTATCTTCTGCTTGCGAGACGCGGACGCGCTTCCCGCGGAGCACGGGCAAAAGGGGGTGGGAGATGGCCACCCGGCATCTCTCGACACGACCGGCGGAGCAGCACAACCGCGGCCGGTTCCTCGACGCGGCGCTGACCGTCCTGACCGAGCGAGGCGTCGCCGGATTGACCGTGCGCGCGGTGGCGGAACAGGCCGGGGCGTCCACGATCACGGTGTACACGCGCTTCGGCGGCCGCACCGGCCTGCTGGACGCCTTGTACGAACGGGCTTTCGACCTGCTGGGCGAAGAACTGCGCGACGTTCCCCAGTCCGAGGGCGACGGGGTCGCCGATCTGATGGAGGTCGCGCTCGCCTACCGGCGCTTCGCACTGGAAAGCCCGGCTCGCTACGGCTTGATGTTCGAGCGTTCGGTGCACGACTACGACCCGGATCCGGCGTTGCGATCCGGGGTGCTGCGCACGAGTTTCGCCGAGTTCGTCGCGAAAATCGACCTGGTCTGCCCGCCGGGCGTCGTCGCGCAGGAATGCGGCTACCTGCTCTGGACGGCGATGCACGGGCTGGTGAGCGTCGAACTGACGATCCGCTCGCAAAGCCCGCTCGACGACTGGTTCCTCGACCCGGCCGAATCGGCGCAGGAGACGATGTACCGCCGCGGGGTGCGCGCGACGATCGACGGCCTGGGGCTGCACAGCTGACCCGCGAAAGCCTGGGGACAGCGCTCCGCATCGATCCGCAGTCCGGGGGAGATGGGGATTGCTGATCCGGCGGAGGCCGCACTCCCCCATGCCGGTTCGCGCTGGAAAGCCCGGCTCGCCGCGGCTTTGATGGTCGAAAACTGACCACGCCACCGGCGAAAGCCCGGAAAACAGTTCGGCCCCGGTCCGTGCGGACCGGGGCCGAAACTGTTCAGAGACTCAGCGAGTCAACGCTCACGCGCCGCCCGACAGCTTCTCGCGCAGAGCCGCGAGCTGCTCGTCGCTGGCGAGCGTGCCGCCGCTCTTCGCCTCGACCGGGGCGGACGAGGTGTAGCTCTGGTCGCCGCCCTCGATGCCGGTGGCAGCGTCGGCAGCGGCTTCGGCGTCGGCCTCGGCGGCCTTCTTGACCTGGGCCATGTGCGCCTCGTAGCGCGTGTGGGCCTCGGCGTACTGCCGCTCCCACTCCTCGCGCTGCTTGTCGAAGCCTTCCTGCCACTCCTGCGTGTCCGGGTCGAAGCCCTCGGGGTAGATGTAGTTCCCCTCGGTGTCGTACTCGGCGGCCATGCCGTACTGGGTGGGGTCGAACTCGGTCTCCGGCGTGACGCCCTCGTTCGCCTGCTTCAGCGACAGCGAGATGCGACGGCGCTCGAGGTCGATGTCGATGACCTTGACCATGACGTCGCCGTTGACCTGGACGACCTGCTCCGGGATCTCCACGTGGCGCTCGGCCAGCTCGGAGATGTGCACCAGGCCCTCGATGCCCTCCTCGACGCGGACGAACGCGCCGAACGGGACGAGCTTGGTGACCTTGCCCGGCACGATCTGGCCGATCGCGTGGGTGCGGGCGAACTGGCGCCACGGGTCTTCCTGGGTCGCCTTCAGCGACAGCGAGACGCGCTCGCGGTCCATGTCGACGTCCAGGACCTCGACCGTGACCTCCTGGCCGACCTCGACGACCTCGGACGGGTGGTCGATGTGCTTCCAGGACAGCTCGGAGACGTGCACCAGGCCGTCGACGCCGCCCAGGTCCACGAAGGCGCCGAAGTTGACGATGGAGGACACGACGCCCTTGCGGACCTGGCCCTTGGCGAGCGCGTTGAGGAACTCGCTGCGCACCTCGGACTGGGTCTGCTCGAGGTAGGCGCGACGGGACAGGACCACGTTGTTGCGGTTCTTGTCCAGCTCGATGATCTTCGCCTCGAGCTCGCGGCCGACGTACGGCTGCAGGTCGCGCACCCGGCGCATCTCGACCAGCGACGCCGGCAGGAAGCCGCGCAGGCCGATGTCCAGGATGAGGCCGCCCTTGACGACCTCGATGACGGTGCCCTTGACGGGCTCGTCCTTCTCTTTGAGCTCCTCGATCGTGCCCCAGGCGCGCTCGTACTGCGCGCGCTTCTTGGACAGGATCAGACGGCCTTCCTTGTCCTCCTTCTGGAGAACGAGGGCTTCGACCTCATCGCCGACGGCGACAACCTCGGCCGGGTCGACATCGTGCTTGATGGACAGCTCGCGCGAGGGGATGACGCCCTCGGTCTTGTACCCGATGTCGAGCAGGACCTCGTCGCGGTCGACCTTGACGATGGTGCCTTCGACGATGTCCCCATCGTTGAAGTACTTGATCGTCTTGTCGATAGCCGCGAGGAAGTCTTCCTCCGACCCGATGTCGTTGATGGCGACCTGCGGGGCCCCGGTCGGGGCGGTCGGGGCGGTGGCGGTGTCGGTGGTCATTAGGCGGGTTGCTCCGGTGGATGGGTGTCGTAGGTGGATGTGAAGTTGGCTACCGGCAGTGCACGCGGCGAGTCCCGCAGCCATGGCATGCGGCGACCCTGCTCAAACGTCCGGCGACCAAACGTTCCACCAGTGAACGACCGCGGCATGACCCGCTGACGATGCGCGGCCCCGGTGGGTAGTCACCCAGGCAGCGCGAACCCCACTGCGCTAACACGTATCGTACGCGGGCCCCCGCGAGGGACACAATCAGGGTCGCCCTGGGCTCCCGGTACCTTCTGTCCAACGTTTCCGCCGGTCCGGGCATTCCCCGCGCCCAGCCGGCGCCACCGGGAGAGGAGACCGGCATGCCCGAGCCCGCCGCGGCCACGGCGGCCCCGTCCGGCGACCGCCACGCGAGCGCTGAGGAACGGCTCGGCACCGTCGGCGTCGCCCACCGCGAAGTCGGCGGAAACGAGGCCGAAGCGGCGAATCTGGCCTGGTGGGACGCGGATGCCGACGACTACCAGGCTACCCACGGCGGATTCCTCGGCGACGCCGATTTCGTCTGGTGCCCGGAAGGCGTGCGCGAGGAGGACGCGCGGCTGCTCGGCGACGTGCGCGGACGGCGCGTGCTCGAGGTCGGCTGCGGACAGGCCGCGTGCTCGCGCTGGCTCGCCGCCGCCGGAGCCGAACCGGTCGCCACCGATCTGTCCGGCGGCATGCTCCGGCACGCTCGCGAGGGCAACGTCCGCACCGGCGCGACGGTCCCCCTCGTGCAGGCGAACGCCGAGCGGCTCCCGTTCGCCGACGCCAGCTTCGACATCGCGTGCTCCGCGTTCGGCGCGCTCCCCTTCGTGCCGTCGCTGGAGACGGTGTTCGGCGAGGTGCGCCGCGTGCTGCGTCCCGGGGCGCCGTGGGTGTTCTCGGTGACCCACCCGATGCGGTGGATCTTCCCGGACGACCCCGGGCCGCAGGGGCTCACCGCGACCCAGCCGTACTTCGACCGCACGCCGTACGTCGAGGTGGACGACGACGGCACGGCGACATACGTCGAATACCACCGCACGCTCGGCGACTACGTGCGCGCGCTCGCCGCCTCGGGGTTCGTGCTGGAAGACCTCGTCGAGCCGGAGTGGCCGGCCGGCCACACGCGCGCCTGGGGCCAGTGGAGCCCGCTGCGCGGCAGGCTGTTTCCCGGCACCGCGATCTTCCGCACGCGCCGCGACTGACCGGCTACGCTGCGCTGGTGAGCTCCGCAGGCCGATTCGCCGAACTCGACCCGCTCCTGCCGCCGCCCGTTCCGCTCGCGAGCGGCGACCGGCTGCGCGCGGTGACCGCGTCCGGCGCGCAGGTTTCCGCGATGCTCCAGCGCTACCGGCACGGTCCGGGCGACGCTCCCCTGCTGTGGTCGGCGGCCGAGGTGTGGCAGCTCTTCCCGGATCCGGAGACGGCGGGCTCCGAAGGATTCGACGCGCTGCTCGGCGCGCTGCGGTCCCAAGTGGACACTGAAGCGCCGGGAGCCGATTCGGCGTGCGTCGTCAACTGGCCGAGCCGCGACGCCGAAGCCATCCGGGCTTTTCTCGACCACGGGCTGGTTCCGTTGTCCGCGCTGGCCGTTCGCCCCGCCGTGGCGCCAGAGAACACCGAAACCGACGCGTCGATCCGCCTCGCCGGACCGGACGACTACCCGGCGGCGCTGGCGTTGTGCACCGCGACGTTCGACTACACCGGCCTTGTCGCGCACCGGAAACGCGAGCAGACCGCGGAGCTTCTCGGCCCGGCATTGCGCCGCGCGCTGGGCGAGAAAGCGACCTGGCTCGCCGAGGTCGACGGTCAAGTGGCGGCACTCGCGCAATGCGACTGGGTCGAATCCACGCCCGGGAGCGAGGCCGCCGAACTGCTGCCGTCCGGACGCTGGGGTTACGTGAACAACGTCGTCACCGCCCCGGCCAGCCGCGGCAGCGGGATCGGCCGCGCGCTGATGGCCCGCGCGCACCGCGAACTGCTGAACCAGGGCGCGACCGGCACCTACCTCTATTACAACCCGACCAATCCCCTGTCATCGGTGTTCTGGCACCGGCAGGGCTACCGGCCGCTGTGGACGTCCTGGGAAGCACACCCTGCGTGGGCCCTGCGCTGAGTCTTCCGCTCTTTGGTGTGACGTCCGGCGAGCCGTCTTGCCGACGCCGCCAGGTCAGGACTAACTTTTGAACTGACTAGTCAGTTCAAAATCCGTGGAGTGTGTCCTGTGCAGGTCCGTGCCGACCGGGTGTCCCTGAAGGGTCCCCACGGCCCCTTGTTGCCGCCTACCTCGCTCACCGTCGAGGAGGGCTGCCTCACCGTGGTGCACGGCGAGCCGGGCGTCGGCATCACCGCGCTCGCGCTGGCGCTGGCCGGGCGGCTGAAGCCGACCACCGGCACCGTCACCGCCGATCCCGAGGGCGACCTGCGGCGGCTCGTGGCCGTGGTGGACTCGCCGGGGGTCAGCGAGCCGGACGAGGCCCTGTCGCTGCGCGTCGTCACCGGCGAAGAGCTGGCGCTCGCGCACCGTCCTTCCGGCAAGGATGCCGTCGCGGCTTGGCTCTCGCAACACGACGCGGGGCCGTACGCCGACAGCCGGTTCGAGAGCCTCGAACCCGCGCTGCGCACCCGGCTGCTCACCGCGCTGGCGTCCGAACGCGACGGCGTGCGCGTGCTCATCCTCGACGCGCCCGACCGGCACACCAGCGACGTCGACTCCTGGACCGCCGTCGCGAAGGAGCACGCCGCCCGCGGGTTCGCGGTGGCCGTGCTGGCCGCGACGACGCCGGAATCGGCGCTCCCCTATCCGCCCGCCAAGGTCGGCGAGGCCGAGCAACCGGACCCGATCCGGCTGTACGCCCCGCCCGAGTCCGCTGAAGCGGAGGCCGAACAGACCAAGCAGCTCCCGGAGACCGCCGAACTGACCGCCGAAACCGAGAACTCCGAGGGAGACCGGGCATGACCACCCCCCACAAGCGGGCCGGCGGACTGAACGCGTTCCGGATCGCGCGCAACGAGCTGCGCAGGCTGTCCACCGGGACGCTGCCGAAGCTCGCCATGTTCGCGCTCGTCATGGTGCCGCTGCTGTACGCGTCGTTCTACCTCTACGCGAACTACGACCCGTACGGCCGCCTCGACAAGCTGCCCGCCGCCGTGTTCACCGAGGACGCGGGCGCGAAGGATTCCAACGGGGCCGAGCGCAACGTCGGCCGCGAGGTGACCGACGAACTGGTGAAGTCCGGCACCTTCCAGTGGCACCAAGTGTCCGAAAAGGACGCTCGGGACGGCGTGCGGGACGACAAGTACTCCTTCGCCATCGGGATCCCGCACGACTTCTCGAAGGCGCTGCTGTCGTCCGGCAATTTCGAGCCGCAGCAGGCGACCATCACGCTGACCACCAACGACGCCAACAACTATCTGTCCGGCACCATCGCGAAGCAGGTCGCCGACCAGGTCCGCAAGACGATCGCGGAGAAGGTGGGCAGCGAGGCCGCGGACAAGTTCCTCGTCGGTTTCTCCACCATCTACGGCAAGATCTCCGAGGCCACCGACGGTGCCAAGCAGCTCGCCGACGGCGCGGCGAAACTCCAGACCGGGCAACATCAACTGGCCGACGGGGCGAGCCAGCTCGCGACCGGGTCGAGCAGTCTCGCCACCGGATTGGGCACGCTCAAATCGAGCACCGCGTCGCTGCCGAGCCAGACCCAGAAGCTCGCTGACGGGGCGGGCCAGGTGGCCGACGGCAATCAGAAGGTGGCGAGCGCGGGCTCGCTGGCCGCGTCCGCTTCCTCCGACGTGATGGGCCGGATCGACAGCTATCGCACCCAGCTGGCCGCGAAGCTGCAGGAATCCGGGATGCCGGAGAACCTCAAGGACTCGATCCTGGCCGACTACGACAAGCTGCGCACGGACGCGAACCAGGCGAACGGGAAGATCCAGTCCGCCAACGGAGACCTGCAGAAACTCTCCAGCGGCGCCCGGCAGGTGTCCGACGGGGCGCACCAGCTCGCGTCGGCCTCGCCGCAGCTGGCCAACGGGATCGCGCAGGCGTCCGACGGCGCGAACCAGCTGCGCGACGGCTCGGCGAAGCTCAACGACGGCGAGAAGACCGCCGTCACCGGCACCGACCAGCTCGCCGACGGTTCGGTGAAGCTGCGCGACGGACTGGCCGCCGGGCTGTCGCAGATCCCGAACCCGGACGATCCGACCCGCACCGCCACCGCGAACACGATCGCCGACCCGGTCGCGGTCACGTCGAACGGCGTGGCGTCGGCGGGGACGTACGGCGCCGGACTCGCGCCGTTCTTCATCTCGCTGGCCACCTGGATCGGCGCGTTCGTGCTGTTCCTGCTGATCCGCCCGCTGTCGACGCGCGCGCTCACCGCCGGCGCGTCGCCGCTGCGGGTCGCGCTCGGCGGCTGGCTGTCCTCGGCCGTGCTGGGGCTGGGGCAGGTGATCGTGCTGTTCGCCGCGGTGACCTGGCTGGTCGGCATCCACGTGGCGCATCCGTTGGGCGCGATCGGGTTCGCGTGTCTGGTGTCGCTGGCCTTCACGTCGATCGTGCACGCGCTCAACGCGCTCTTCGGCGCCGTCGGCAAGTTCCTCGGGCTCGTGCTGCTGGTGCTGCAGCTGGTGAGCGCGGGCGGCACGTTCCCCTGGCAGACGATCCCGGACGCGCTGTATCCGCTGCACATAGTGCTGCCGATGGGCTATGCCATCGACGGGTTCCGGCACCTGCTCTACACCGGCGCGTCGATGCAGATCCTCGGTGACATCGGGGTGCTGCTCGCGTACCTCGTCGGCGGGATCCTGCTGTCCACTCTCGCGGCGCGCAAACACCGGGTGTGGTCGGTCTCGGCGCTCAAGCCCGAGCTGAGCCTGTGAGAGAGGCGACCAAGCGGAAGCTCTTCGAGGCCACGTTGCGGCTGTCGGCCAGTCGCGGACTTGTCGGGCTGACGGTGGACGACATCGCGGCTGAGGCCGGGGTCGCCAAGGGCACCGTTTATTACAACTTCGGGTCCAAGGACGGGCTGGTCGACGCGTTGCTGCGGTTCGGCGTCGACTTGCTCGCGGGGCGGCTGCGGGCCGCGGGGACGGATGACGATCCGTTGGCGGTGATCGAGGCCCAGGTGGATACGACGTTGGAGTTCATCGCGGAGTATCCGGGGTTTTCCCAGATCGTGGTCAGCGAGTTGTGGCATACGCCGGGGCGGTGGCACGACACGTTGGCGTTGCTGCGGGAAGAGTTGATCGCTGTCGTCAAGGCGCAGCTGGAGAGGCTGGGGGCGGCCGGGCGGTTGCCGGAGGGGTTGGACATCGCCACTGCCGCTGCCGGGGTTTTCGGGACGATGCTGGTGGTGGCGCTGGATTGGCAGGTGTTTCACCCTGGCCGGTCCCGGGCGGATGTGCTGGGGTCGGTGATGTTGCTGATCCGGGGGTTGAAGAGGTGACGTGGTGGGGCCCGGCTTCGGCGCCGGGCCCCTCAGGGGTTAGTGGCAGTTGGCGCAGCAGCCGCAGCCCTTGCCGGTGCAGGCGGAGCAGCATCCGTGCCGCAGGACGGTCTGGAACAGGCGTTTGATCATTGCTCGGTCCTTCCGGGTTGGTCGTTCCTGCGTGGGTCACGCTAAGTGGGGTTGTGGTTACGGGGGTACCGCTGACTGGGCAGGCGGGCGGGTGAATCTCTTCTGCGGGCGTGGGGGCGTCGGCTCGTCGCCTGGCGGCGACATTGCGCCCGGGAGTGCGTGGGGCACCCCGAAGCTTGATTGTGATGACGGTCTGAGGGTGTTTGTCAAGGCTGGAAAGATGCCTTGACAAACACCCTCAGACCGCATTTTGGCTTCGTATCGGGGTGCGGGGGTGGGCTGGGTGCCTCGATCGTTGGGTGCATCGGCTGCGGGTTTAGGGCGTGGTTACTGTCCGCAGGGGACGTTTAGCCAGTCTGCTCTGGGGATGCTCTTGCGGGTGTCGTCCAGTCTGGTCAGCAGGGTTTCCAGTTGTGTGGGGTCTGCGGTGTATTCCAGGATTGCTCGGTAGAAGGCGCCGGTCATGGTCTTCGGCATCAGGTCGGAGGCGTCGAAGCAGACGGGTTTTCCTGAGGTGATGGTGTCGGCGACCTTTCGTCTTACTGGGTCGCGGTAGACGTCCTTCGCTACTGCGGTTCCTGCGGAGAAAGCGGTCGCGTTGGGGTTGCCTGCCCAGATTTGCTGGGCTTCCGGCGAGACCAGGAAGTCCAGGAATTGGCGGGCTTGCGGGGTGTCGTTGAACATCGCGGCCAGGTCTGCCGAGACTTCCGACGCGCCGGAGCCGGGGAACGGGAAGAAGTCGTAGTCGGTTCCGGGTTGCGGGTGCGGGCCGGTTTCGTTGTGCAGGTGCATGGTTTGGTAGCTGCCCATCGCGAAGGAGCCTTGGTGTTCCATGCGGCAGCCGGGCGGGTCGGTGAAAAGCGGGCGGGCCGCGTCTCGGAAGTCGGTGAGCAGGGCGGCCGGGGCGCCGCCTTGGATGCCGCCGGGGTGGACGGTCAGGGTGCCCCAGTCTTGGAAGGCTTGGCGTACGGGGTTCGACGTCCACGCGAGGGTGCCTGCGGTCCATTGCCGATAGACCTCGGGGCCCGCGGAGTGCAGGAGGATGTCTTCGATCCAGTCGGTGCCTGGCCAGCCTGAGGTGGGAGGGGCGGCCAGGCCGAGGCACCACGGGGTGGTCTGGCCGGCGGCCAGGGCGACGAGTTGTTGCCAGGTGGCGGGTTTCGGGCCGGGGAGGCTTGCCGGGCGGTACCAGATCGCGCTTTTGAGGTCTGCTTTTACCGCTACTGAGTAGAGTTTTCCGGTGCCTAGGCGTTGCAGGTTGACCCACTGTCGGCCGTAGAAGGATTCGGCCTTCTGTTCGAGGAAATCCAAGGGTTTGATTTCCTGGCGGCGGGCGTAGTCGGCCAGCAGGCCGGGGCTGGACAGGACCGCGATGTCCGGGGCGGCGCCTTGCTGGACGTCGGCGGCCAGGACCTGCTCGACGGCACGGGTGCCTTGGTAGCGGACTTCGATGCCGGTCTTTTCCTCGAAGCGTTGCTTGACCTGGTTGAAGGCTGCTTCCTCGCCTTCGGTCCACACTCCGATCACCTGCAGAGTGTTGCTGCTCGCGGCGACCCCGCAAGCCGACGAAGCCGCCACCAGCGCGGTTGCGGCCAGCAGGACCAGTTTCTTCCACAGTGGACAGTTCATGCGCGGTACCGGTATTCGTCGATCCGCCGATACAGCCCGGCGACCACTAGGCCGCCCGCGAGGATCAGGGCGGCGGGGACCAGGATGGGCAGGCCGCCGGACTCGGTGGCCTCGGTTCCGGCGGACGTCACGGCTCGAGCGGCTGAGGTGATGGCGTTCTGGGCCGGGGCGGCGGTCGAGGTGGTTGGGAGCTGGCGGCGGAAATCGTCCACAGTGGACCCGCAGCCGGGCGGGCCGCAGCGTTGTTGCAAGAGGCTGGCCAGTCGGGCGTGGCCGCCGGCGTCGGCGGCTTCGATGCTTCTTTCCCGGACTGCGACGGCCTGGTCGACGCTGCCCCGGACCGTGTCGAGGCGTCCGGCCAGGGCGAAGGCGACGAGCAGGCCCGCCACGACGCCGAGTCCCAGCACGGTCGCGCCCAGCAGGGGCAGGTTCAGCCGGCGGCGGAAACGCTGGCGCAGGAAGACTTGGGTCGCGACCAGCAGAGTGAGCAGCACGATCGGCGGCAGCAGCCAGAGGACCAGCAGGCCCGCGCTCATTCTGGTGCCGGAGATTTGGCGGTCCAGGGCGGAGCGTTCGTCTTTTTGCAGTTTTCCCAAGAGTTCCAGAACGTTGTCGGGAGCGTGCAGCAGGCGTGAGGCGTACCAGAGGTCGGCCAGTCCGACCAGTTCCGCGCCTGGTTGCCGGAAGTGGGCGTCGGCTTGGCTCATCGCGCCGGAGTACGACGCGACCAAGCCTTCGACGGTTTGCAGGGTTCCGGCGCCGGGGTCGCCTGCCTGGTTGAACTCCGCGACCCGGGCGAGGCTCTGGCTCGCCGACGCCATCCGGTTTTCGTACTCCTGCCCCGGACCGGCGAGTTTCGCCTCGCCCGAAGCGAAACTGGCGATGGCCGCGGCGTCGGCGGATACGAGGGCGTCTCGGGCTGCCGCGACCTCGAGGATCGCTCGGCTGGTCGCGGACGAGATCTGGTCGGCGGTCCGGACTACGCCGCTCACCGCGAGGGAGGAGGTGACCAGCGCCAGCACGGTCCCGGCCAGCAGCACCGCCCGGATTCGTACCAGTGCCTGCCGCGTCCGGAGGGTCACGCGGCACCTCCGGCCAGCGTCTCCCCGCACTCCTCGCAGAATCGCGCGCCGGACGGGTTCGGGTTCTGGCAGTGGGGACAGATCGCGGGCTTGGTGTCCGGCGGCGGTGCGGGACGGGCGTCGCGGGGTTCGTCGCCGACGTTCGAGACGGTGGAGACAAGCAGGTTGAGCAGTTCGCTGCGGGTGACTTCGGGGCGAAGCTGTACGGTCTCGCCGGTCGTGTCGACCACCCTGGCGAGTCGGCGCAGTACTTCCTTGTTGTTGGTCCGCGTGGCGATTTCGACGGCTTGGCCCCATTCCCGCGCCGCTCGCGCGTGGTCGCCCGCGGCGTAGGCCTCGTCGGCGTTCACCAAGGCCTCGCTCAGCTCGGCGTGCATCGTGTAGCGCCGCACCTTCGGGTCGACCAGCGTCGGTGCGACCGGGTCGTGGGTCCAGTGCGCCAGCAGCGGGACTGCTGAATCCGCCGCGCCGTCGACCTCGACCCAGGCGAGCATCCGGTCGAAGCCGTACTCCGGTGTGTCCGCCGAGACTTCCACCGCGAGCTGGAATTCCCGGGTCTCGCCGGCGCTCCACGAACCGAGCGAGAGGACCGCTTTTCCGTCGCCGTCGGGAACGCAGCGCGAGGTCAGGTCGTATTCGCTCGGCCAGACCTGCTTCACGAAGCGCAGCGTGGTCTGTTCGGTGACGCCGATCCTCAGCCGCGCGGACGGGATGACTTTGGCGAGCGCCGCGGCCATCAGCGCGCGGAAGTCGTCGACCAGATCTTCGTCGCGCACCACCGAATCGACCGAGCCGCGCAGCACCCGGCCGATCTCGACGAGTTCGGCCCGTTGCCAGCCGTCGCCGATTCCCCTTGCGTCGCAGACGAACTGGCCTTCGCAGGCGTCGAGTTCGCGGCGCAGCGACTCCGCGGACTGGGACTGGTTGTTCCCGTCGGTCAGCAGGATCGCGTGCCGCACCGCGTCCGGAGCCGAAGCGAACAGCGTCCGCGCGCACTCCAGCCACGTGCCCATCGCCGTGCCGCCGACCGCGACGAATCGTTCCACCGCGGCGACCGCGGCCGCCCGGGTCTCGTCCGACGCGACCGCCAAGCCGGGTTGGAGCGGATACGCCAGGTCGGCGCGTTCGGTGCCGCGGACCACGGCGAAGCCGACGCCGTCCGGCAAGGCCCGGATCGCCGCGGCCGCCGCCCGGCGCGCGGCGGCGATCTTGGTCGGCGGGTAGCGCATCGACGTCGAGCAGTCGACCAGGAGCACTTCCGCGCCGGGAGGCCGAAACTCGGGCTGGCCGTCGTTGCGCGCGGAGACGGTGACCACGGCCTGCATCTCGGTGTCGCCTTCGCCGAGGTAGCGGTTCTGATGGACCTCGACGTCCCAACCCCTGCTCATCCCTCGCCCTTTCGCCGCTTACACCCAGGTCGTCGGCCTCGTCTCGTTCGCCCGGTCGACCAGTGCGTCGTGGTACTCCGCCGAACCGGCCCGGCGCGCGATCCGCCGGTACGACTGCTCCACCAGCAGACGCAGCCCGTGCTCGTCCAGGCGCTCGCCCAGGACCGGGCCGGGCGGCATGCCGCGCATCCCGGCGGAGAAGCACCGCAGCGCACTTTCGCGGACCTCGGCGGTGAGCCGGTCCGCGGTGTCGCGGTCCAGGTCCAGCGCGGACAGCCGGTCGATCGCCTCGGTCAGGTCCTCGATGCCCGGCAGCGCGTCCCCCACCGGCAGGATTCCCGCGCGCACGCGGATTCCGGCGATCCGGGCCGCCTCGTCGTGCCGCGAGTACTCCGGCACCTGGTCCAGCAGGTCCACCGCCGCCGTGCGCTCGTCCAGCTGCAGATGCCCGCGCGCCAGCCCGAAAACGGCGTTGACCTGCAGGTGGTCCCGCACCCACAGCGCGTCGTAGTAGCGCGCCGCCCGCTTCGGCCCGCCGCAGTGCTCCGCGCACAGACCGAGCGCGAGCTTCGGCGTCTCCTCGCCCGGGATGTCGCGGTGCACGCGTTCGAACCAGGTCTGCGCTTTCTCGACGGCACCGGCAGCGAGCGCGACCAGGCCGCGATGCCAGGCGATTCGCCAGTCGTGCTTGGCCCGGGCGCCGAGCAGTCTTTCGGCGGCGTCCACTCGCCGGCTGGCCTGCTCCGTGCCGGTTGAGTCCACTTCGGACAGTTCTAGCCAGGCCCGGCAGCGGCGCAGTTCCACCTCGACGGTCGAGTCCGCGCGTTCGAGTTTCTTCAGCAGCCGGGCAGGATCCGGCGCGCGGACTGTGCGCAGAAAGGTGACTGCCGGGTCGTGCGGATCCTCGTGCGGCACCGGCAACCCGAGCGCGATGTCGAACGGCTCGGGCAGCGCGCCGAGCGGGCTCGCGGTGCGCCGGGCGCGGCGCACCCACTCCCCGACCGGCCTCGGCTGGCCGAGCCCGGCGTCCAGGAGCACCGCTGCTTCGGTGAACAGCGTGGAGATCGACGGCCGCGATTGACGGTCGCGCAGCGAAAGGATCTCGTGCAGGACGCCGTCGAGCTGCACGAGCATTTCGCCGGTGGTGGCGAAGCGGTGCTCGTACGGCCCGGTCGCGCGGTCGAGGACCTGGGTGAAGGATTCGACGCCGAGCGCGATCCGTTTGTCGGCCGGATGCGGCCAGCCGTCGCTGCAGCGGAACAGGTCGCGCAGTGTCGCGCCGACGGTGTGGATGTCCGAGCGCACGGTGAGCCCGTGCTCGTCCAGTTCGGTCGCGCCGATCTGGAACCGCGGATTGCCGACGATCGGGCTGGTCTGGTCGCCGATCTTGCGGATCGCGCCGAAATCGATCAGCTTGACCCGTTTCTCGCCGTGGATCACGTTCTGCGGGCTCAGATCGCAGTACAGCAGCCCCTGTTCGTGCAGGTAGCCGAGCGCGGTGAGGATCTCCCGGCCGTAGGCCACGACGTGCTCGACGAGCAGCCTGCCCTCGGGTCCGTCGAGCATCGCGCGGCCGCGCCGCATCACCTCGGCGAGCGGGAGGCCGTCGACGAACTCCATGACGATGTAGCGCGCGTCCGGCCCGCCGTGCGGATCCGGATGCGTGGCGACGTCGTGGATCCGGACGATGTTCGGATGGTCGAGCGAGGTCAGCACCTGGCTCTCGGTCTCGGCGATCCGCACCGCGGCCTCGTCGCCGGTGTTGAGCAGGCCCTTCAGCGCGACGTACTGCTTCAGCCGCAGATCGGTGCCGAGGTAGACGTAGCCGAGCCCGCCGCGGGCGATGCAGCCGTGCACCTGATAGCGGCCGTCGACCACGTCGTCCGGAAACAGCTTGGGAGAAAACGAAAACGGTGTGCCGCACTGCGAGCAGAAGCCTTCGGTGCGCGCGGGACGGCCTGCGGTCGAGCGGCCGACCGGAGCGCCGCAGCCGCGTTTGCCGCAGTGCCGTTCGTTCTCGGCGACGTGCGGATCGGCGAGGACCCGCCCGGCGAGGTCCGGCAGGACGACCACGGGAAGCGGGATGTAGTCGTCACCGGTGCCGTGACCGGCGGTCTGCTGCTCCCGCGTGACGACGGTGTCGGCGATCCGGCTCGCCCCCGGAGCCGGGATGACGAGCGTCGCGTCGGCTTTCGGGGCCGGTTTCTTCGGCTCGGATCCCGGTGCCCAGCCGCACTTCGCGCAGAATCCGGCACGGCTGATCGTGCCGGAACAGTTCGGGCGCGCGCAGGCCGTCATCGACTCCCCTTGCGCACCGCGGCACCGAACTCCTCGACAGCCGCCGCGGCCGCCTCCGGATCGCACGCGCCCTCGTACAGCAACTGCCAAGCGTTGGCATACAAGGAATCCAGCAGCGGGTCCTCGACCCGGCCCGCGGCCCGGGCTCGTTCTCCGTAGCCGTCGAGGCGAAACCGCAACTCGGTGCGGCGCTCGTGCGCGGCGTCGAGCCGATCGCGGGCGGTTTTCGCCGAAGCCAGATCGGCGGCCACCACACTGGCGACTTTCTCGACGTATCGCTCCGCCCATGCGACATCCCCGAGATCCGCGGCTTCCTGCAACCGGCTCACCGCGCCACGGCGGCGACGCACCCGCGGCGGGGGAATGTCGTTCACCGCGAACCTCGGGGCCAGCTCGGCGATGTGCTCCTCGAGACCGGCGAGTTCGTCGATCTGCTTGTCCAGCGCGGAAATCCGGCGAGCCAGTCCGTCCGGCCGGGCCCCGTTCCGGCGCGACCGCAGCTCGGTCAACCCAGGCGAGGACTCCCGGCGGAACCCGAGCGCGAGCCGGATCCCGAGCCGTGCGGCGCGGTCCGCGAGCGGCGCGATCACCTCGCCGATCAGCTGTTCCGGCTCCGCCGCGTCGTCGATCGCGTTCACCACCACGGTGCGGCCGATGCCCGAATGCGTCGCGCCGTTGTCCAAAGTGAGGTCCAGCCGCTCCGCGAGCCGCTGCCGCACCTGCGCGGAGGTTTTGCCCGCCGCGTCGACCGCGAGATCGACACTTCCCGCCGGCGGCAGGGTTTCTTTGGCCAGGGTGTCGCGCAGTTCGTTCGCCGCAGCCGAACGCTCCCGGTCGGCAAGCACCACCGCAAGATCGAGCGCGGCGGCTTTCGCGGACCCGACCTCGCCGGTCACGACGATCCACACGCCGTGCCCCTCGCCGAACCAGCCCACGACTTCGCGCGCGAACTGCGGGTCGTAAGCGACCCGGTCGAGTTCGCGGCCGAAAGTCCGGTCGACGGCCGGACTCCCCTGCCCCCACCGGTCCGCGCCGAGATAGCCGAGAATGGTCTCGACCGGGATCATCCACGCGACCCGCTCGCCCTCGGCTTTGTACCGGGACACGACCATCCCGACCACGCGGCCGGTCTCCTCGTCGAGCACGGCGGTGCCGCTGAACCCGCCGGTGATCGGCTGGTCGTCGTTCTTGCGGGCGAGCTGCACCCATTCGCAGCCGGGCCCGCCTTCGCCGGCGAGCTCGCCGAACGTCCACAGCCCTTCGTCCGCGCCCGCCGGAAACCCGTAGGCGCGCACGGCTTGGCCATCTGACAACGGCATCCGGTACAACGGCGCGCCCGCCGCTCCCGGCACCCGCTCGGCCAACCGCAGCACCGCGATGTCGCCGCGCTCGTCCCGCCCCGGCGGCACCCACGCCCCCGGCACAACGCGGCCGGTGCCGACCGGAGTGCCGGGCAGCCCGACGAAATCGACCAGGACGTCCTCGCCCGGCCCGCCCGCCCGCTCGACGACGTGCGCGCAGGTGAGCACATGGTCCTCGTCGAGCATGGTGCCTGCCCCGCGGATCCCGCCGGTGCGGTCGCGCAGGCGAACCCGCCAGCGTCGACGCTCGGCCTGGTACCCCACGGGAGGACCCTACGCCGGGCGCGTCGCAGGCCGGGCGGCGTTCGCGGAAAGTGGCCCACGCTGGAGCAGCAAGCTCACCCGTTCAGCGGCGTCGCGGCACTTCTGGTGGGTGACACCGGTTTCGCGGGGTGGTTTGGTGTTGGCGGGCGGACAGAGGAAGGCCCGGCGGCGCGGGCGGGCGGGGCTGGCTCTCGGTTCTCGGTTCTCGGACCGGTTGCGGGCTGCCGGGTTCCCGCGCCGGGTGCGAAGCGGACCGGGCGGGCAAGCGGCGAGCTTGAGTCGGATTGCTGATTCGTGCTCGCTTAGCCGATTTGGCTGCCAATTTCGTTGCGCCGGACGCTTTTCGCCTTTGGGCGCGCCGGGGATTCGGGCATCAACCGCGCAGCAGATTCGCGTCCGTGTTCGGGACGCGCCACCGATTGCGTTGCCCGCACCGCAGATTCACGCTCGCCCGAACGGAGAGACCGCGCAGATTCCGTTGTCTGCTCCGCTGAACCGCAACGCCAGGACTGGATTCGGCAGCCCACCCTGCTGCCCAGTGTTCGCCCGAACGGGCGCAGCACCCACGCCACTACCTCGCAGGCCCGCAGACAGTCAGCCAAATTCCATCGCCGCGCCGCTGCCCCGTGCACGCCGCACCGACGCGGCGCGTCTCCAGCCGAGAGACCCGCTCCGACCTCGTGCCCGGGGCCGGTCGGCGGCCCCGGGCAGTGGTCCTCAAGCTCAGTGCGTCAGTGCGCGGCCTCGTTCCACGACCGCCCGTACCCGACCGAAACCTCCAGCGGCACAGCCAGTTCCGCGGCCGAGCCCATGCCCTCGCGGACCAGCTTTTCGACGTCCCCGCGCTCGCCGTCGGCGATTTCCAGGACCAGTTCGTCGTGGACCTGCAGCAGGACGCGGCTGCGCGAGCCCGCTTCGGCGAGGGCGCGGTGCACGTTCAGCATCGCCACCTTGATGATGTCCGCCGCGCTGCCCTGGATCGGGGCGTTCAGCGCCATCCGCTCGGCCATTTCGCGGCGCTGGCGGTTGTCGCTGTTCAGGTCCGGCAGGTAGCGGCGGCGGCCGAAGATCGTCTCGGTGTACCCGCGCTTCGCGGCCTCGCCGACGACCGACTGCAGGTAGTCGCGCACCCCGCCGAACCGCGAGAAGTACGCCTCCATCTGCTCTTTCGCGTCTTCTGTCGAGATCTTCAGCTGCTGCGACAGACCGTACGCCGACAAGCCGTACGCCAATCCGTACGACATCGCCTTGACGCGGTAGCGCTGTTCCGGCGTGATTTCCGCGGCGGGCACGGAAAACGCGCGCGACGCGACGAACGTGTGCAGGTCCTCGCCGCTGTTGAAGGCCTCGATCAGACCTTCGTCCTTCGACAAGTGCGCCATGATCCGCATTTCGATCTGGCTGTAGTCCGCGGTCATCAGCTCGACATAGCCGTCGCCGACCACGAACGCGTCGCGGATGCGCCTGCCTTCCTCGGTGCGCACCGGGATGTTCTGCAGGTTCGGCTCGACCGACGACAGCCGCCCGGTGGCCGCGATCGTCTGCTGCAGCGTGGTGTGGATGCGCCCGTCGTCGGCGACCGATTTGATCAGACCCTCGACCGTGGTGCGCAGCCGCGTCGCGTCGCGGTGTTCCAGCATGTGCTGCAGGAACGGGTGCTCGGTCTTCTCGAACAGCGACTGCAGCGCGTCCGCGTCGGTGGTGTAGCCGGTCTTGGTGCGCTTGGTCTTCGGCATGCCCAGCTCGTCGAACAGCACGACCTGCAGCTGCTTCGGCGAACCGAGGTTGATCTGCTTGCCGATCACCTCGTACGCGGAGTCCGCGGCCTGCGTGACCCGGCTGAGGTAGTGCGCCTCCAGCTCGGTGAGCTGGTCGACGTCGACCGCGATGCCCGCCGCCTCCAGTTCGGTGATCACTTCCAGCAGCGGCAGTTCCAGCTCGGCCAGCAGCTTCGCGCCGCCGAGCTCCTCCAGCTCGGTGGTGAGCGCGCCGGCCAGCTCGAAGATCGCGCGCGCTTTCACCAGTTCGGCGGAAATTTCCTTCTGCTCCAGCTCGTCCGCGCCGCCGTCGAGCAGCGACAGCTGACCGTCGCCGTCGCCCGCTTCCGAACGCAGCTCGCGGTGCAGGTAGCGCAGGGCCAGGTCGTCGAGCCCGAACGTGCGCTGCCCCGGCCGCGCTAGGTACGCGGCGAGCGCGGTGTCCATGGTGAGCCCGGCGAACGTCCAGCCGCGGGCACGCACCGCGTGCAGCGGCACCTTCAGGTCGTGGCCGATCTTGCGGATCTTCGGGTCCGCCAGCCACGCCGACAGCGCCCGGTCGTCCGCCTCGTCCATCGCCGTGACGTCGACGTACGCACCCTCGCCGTCGGCCGTCGCGAACGCGACCGCCTTGAGGTCGGAGCGGACCGACGCACCGGTGGTCCGGAACGACAGCGCCACCGGCTCGGCCGCACCGGCGTGCGCTTCGAGCCACGCGCCGAGCGTGCCCGGCGCGAGCGCGGAGCCAGACACCTCGAAGCCCTCGTCGGCCTCCGGTTCGGCGCTGCTCAGGGTCTCGAAAAGCCGGTCGCGCAGCACGCGGAACTCCAGCTCGTCGAACAGCCGGTGCACCGCCTCGCGGTCCCAGGAGCGCAGCTCCAGCTGATCCGGCACGGACTCCAGCGGCACGTCGCGGACCAGCTCGGTGAGCTGCCGGTTGAGCTGGACCGACGACAGGTGCTCGCGCAGCGCGTCCCCGACCTTGCCCTTGACCTCGTCCACCCGGTCGATCAGGTCGGCCAGCGAGCCGAACTGCCGGATCCACTTGGCCGCGGTCTTCTCCCCCACGCCGGGGATGCCGGGCAGGTTGTCCGACGGGTCGCCGCGCAGGGCCGCGAAGTCCGGGTACTGGGTCGGGGTGAGGCCGTATTTCTCCTCGACCGCGTCCGGCGTGAACCGCACGAGGTCGGAGACGCCCCGCTTCGGGTACAAAACGGTCACCCGATCGGTGACGAGCTGCAACGCGTCGCGGTCGCCGGTACAGATCAGGACGTCGTAGCCCTCGCCGGCCTGCGTGGTGAGCGTGGCGATGACGTCGTCGGCCTCGTAGTTCTCCTTCGTCAAGGAGGGGATGCCGAGCACGTCGAGCACCTCTTTGACCAGGTCGACCTGGCCGCGGAACTCGTCCGGCGTGGCGCTGCGGTTGGCCTTGTAGTCGGCGTACGTCTCCGACCGGAAGGTCTTGCGCGAGAGGTCGAAGGCCACCGCGAGATGCGTCGGCTTCTCGTCGCGCAGCAGGTTGATGAGCATCGAGGTGAAGCCGAAGACCGCGTTGGTGACCTGCCCGGTCTTCGTGCGGAAATTCTCCGCGGGCAGGGCGAAGAAGGCGCGATAGGCCATCGAATGGCCGTCGATCAGCAGCAGCCGGGGGCGGTCTTTCTCGGCGGCGGCGCCTGTGGCGTTGGCAACGGTTCGGTTCTCGGTCGGGCTCACGGGGGCGAGTCTAGGGTGAGGGTCTGACACTCTTGCGTGTCGCATAGGTTGAGGAGCAGAGAGTGACCGAGCAGACGGCGGAAATCACGCCGGGCCAGTTCGCGGGCATGGACCCCGCGGCAGCGGGCCAGCAGCTGAACGACAAGATCGGGCTGAAGCTCGTGGAGATGACGCCCGAGCGGGTCGTCGGCACGATCCCCGTCGAAGGCAACCTCCAGCCCTACGGCCTCCTGCACGGCGGCGCGAACGCCACCGTCGCGGAAGCCCTCGGCTCGGTGCTGGCCGCACTGAACGCAGGCCCCGAACGCGCCGCGATGGGCCTGGAACTGTCCTGCACCCACCACCGCGCAGTCCGCTCCGGCACCGTCACCGGCGTCGCAACCCCGCTGCACGTCGGACGGGGGACGATCACGTCGGAGATCGTGCTGACTGACGACGAAGGCCGCCGCACCTGCACTGCCCGCTTGACTTGCGTGGTCCGGGACCGCCCACCAGGCGCCTGATTCTTCGGTGAAACGCCGTGAGGGGAACCCTGACGAACTCTGATTCCCTCAGGGTTCCCCTCACGTCCCTAAACCGCAGCCAGTGCACCCGAGTCACCAGGCAGCCACACTCCCCCGCCCCCGATACGAAGCCAAAAACGCGGCGCGGGGGTGTTTGTCAAGGCATCTTTCCCGCCTTGACAA